>CAYPPC010000091.1:9539-10342 GCA_964412435.1 uncultured Paludibacter sp. | reverse complement strand
CCGCGGCAGGCGGTGGCGAGAATGCCGGAATGTTGACGGGGGGAGCAAGCCTCAATGTGCCAACAAATATTGTTTACCGTGTGAATATTTACTGTAGGAAGATTGGTCAGCTGTGGCAGGCGGCTGTTGTCGCCTTCTGACTGATAACCGTAGAACTTCAGATATGACATATAATTACTTTTCCCTTTCTCCTGAGGAGTTGGGAAAACAAAGCGGACATAACGGAACCCGCGCGAGCTGATTATTTCCTGCTCATTAATCATTCTCTCGGTCAATCCGGGGATAATATGCAAAGCGATAGCATCACCAAAATCAGGATTGTTGGCTCCTTCAAAAATACCTAACTGCAGCCTGTGGCGGTAGTCAGAATCCATGCGCGGAGCAAACTCAATTTTTGTGATAACATGCTTTTCACCTAAGTCATAACCGATCCAGTTGCCGGAGTGGTTACTGGCCATGAAATAGGTGTTGGTATTTCCATCAAAAGCATTCGTTACCGGATGATTCGAGTCGTTGCTTCTGTTGTAATAGATGATATCTCCGCTCAGTTCTGTTATGTTCTGTCCATAACAAAATCCAAAGAGAGAAATGAGAAGAGCTGTGAAAAAGGCTCGTTTTGTCATTGGGGCCGTGGTTTTAGTTTCTGTTTGGTTAATTGTTTGATTATTTAATCTCGTTGAGCAGATCCAGTTTTCCACGCTCAATCAGCGTGATAATCAACTCTCCGAAAAGTGTGTTTTGCCAGGCAAACCATTCGCGGGTGAAATTAGTTGCATCATCTTTATGAAAAGATTCATGCATAA
>CAYPPC010000091.1:0-9529 GCA_964412435.1 uncultured Paludibacter sp. | reverse complement strand
CGTCGGTATTCATCAGCATCTCGATACTTGCTTTTATCTCCTCATCATTGTCGCTGGTGAAAGCGCGCATCATAATACTCATGGGCCAGATCATCTCATAACCGATGTGCGGACTGCCGATACCTTCACCCGCTTCTCCTTTATGAAAATAGGGGTTGTATTCGCTCAGTACAAAACGGCGAGTGTTCTGATAAATCGGGTCATTGGCAGGCACCGTTTGCAGGTATGCCATCGAAAGCAGGCTGGGCACGTTGGCGTCATCCATCAGCAGATGATTGCCGTAGCCATCCACTTCATAGGCGTAGATATCACCAAATACGGGATGTTTGTAAATGGCATGCTCTTTCAGCGCAGTTTCAACCTCGTCGGCCAGCGCCAGGCAGCGGTCGGCCAGTGCTTCGTTTTTGTTCACTGTGGTCAAAATTTCGGCAGCCTGCCGGAGCGACTGAACTGCAAAAAAGTTAGATGGAATCAGGAACTGGAAGGTAGTGGCATCGTCTGAAGGACGGAATGCTGAAACAATTAATCCGTTAGCTTTAACCGGGTTGCCACGACCCACATTGGAGAGTGTATCAAAAGTACGGTCGGTCACCCGCAGGAAAATATAGGGCGTGGTGCCATCTTTGCGCTGTTGCTCGGTGAGAGTTTGCAAAATCAGCTCAACAGCCTCTATCCAGTTGTCTCCAAAAATGGAGTCGTCATTCACGGTTTTCCAGTATGAGTGCGCCAGGCGAATGGGGTAGCAATGAGAATCAATCTCCCATTTGCGCTCGTGAATTTCCGGATTATCTGTTCCGAAAACATCACCGGACCACTGTGTGTCGGGAGCGTTCGGGTCATTGAAAGCATTGGCATAGGGATCCATAATGATGCTTTTCCACTGACGAAGAAGCAGGCCGCGAATCATTTTACGAAGTGCTTCGTCTTCTTTGGCCAGCGGTACGTAGGGCCAAACCTGTGCCGAAGAATCGCGCAGCCACATAGCTGCAATGTCGCCGGTATATACAAATGTGTCATCATCACCATCTTCGCTGCGGTAGTGCACGGTGGTGTCTATGGTGTTGGGAAAACAGTTGGTAAACATCCAGCGAAGTTTATTGTTTTTCAACATTTTGGAAACTTCAATGATTTTCTTTTCTACTGCATCCGAGTAAAAAAGGCGTTCTCCCTTTTCAGGTCTTTGTGATTGAAAAACATGCTCAGTTTTATCTTTTTTACTAAAAAAGCACTCAGCAGGCGAAAGCGCGCGGGTTGTTGCCCCGGCTGTTATGGAAATTGTGAAAATAAAAATCAGCGACAGAGCCAATTTTAAGAATGGGTTTTTGTAAAATAATCGCATGGTAAATAGTTTTATTAATTAAACAATTATAGAAAATAAAACACTTAGTCAAAATGAGAGTTTTTCAGTTTTTAGCTCTGCCTGATGCAGATTTTATAAATTGAGGGAGTAGCGAAAGATTCACTTTTTAAAAACTGCTCAATGGGCATGTTTTAGTATCTCCATTATTTATATTTAATCGCTTCGGTAATCAACTTACCAAACCTGTTTGTTACAAAGATAGATAATTTCAATATATTCCTCAGTCTTTCAGCTATATAAACTGATATTTTTGTTTGCCGGGCAGGTGCCGCGAATTAAAACAGTTAAGTTTTGAGTACTTATTAATTTTAATCCTGCCTCTTTCCGGCACGCCTGAAAAACAAAACCGCCACACTTGATCCAAAGAAAAAATGGGGCGGAATTATTTTTTTGATTTAACTGCATTTTAATGTTCGCTGCAATCTTCAAACTGGCATTTTTCATCCATCGTTTCAAATTCGATGGTGGCATGATTGATGCCCTGCTCAAAGAGTATCTCCCGGATGCGCTTCTTTAAATCAATCAGCTGAAACATACTGTGATCGCTTTTTAGTACCACATGCACTGTGATGATATTGTAAATTCCATCAATCGACCATACGTGCAGATCATGCACAGAATCTACTTTTTCAATCGCTCCCAGATGATTTTTAATCTCTTTCAGATCCACTTCATAGGGCGTTCCCTGCAGTAGAATGCGGAACAACTCGCGCATGTTTTTATAGATATTCGAGAGAATATATACCGCAATCAGCACTGAAAGAATGGGGTCGATGATATACCAGTCGGTATAATGCATCACAATGGCACCGATAAGTACAGCCACCCAACCCAGCACATCCTCTAACAGGTGAAGCGAAACAACCCGCTCGTTCAGACTTTTGCCGCCGCGCAGCCTGAATGCTGCTGCGCCATTCACAAGTACACCAAAAACAGCCAGCACCACCATCCCTTTGGCATTGGTCTCTTCGGGATGAAAGAGACGCGGTATCGACTCGTTCAAAATATAGAAACTTCCGACAATCAGAATGATGGAGTTTGCAAGCGCTCCAACCAGTGAGAAGCGTTTGTAGCCGTAAGTGTATTTTTTATCCGGTTTCTTTTTGGCCACTTTCTGCAGATACCACGCCATGCCCATAGAAAGGCTGTCGCCAAAGTCGTGGATGGCATCAGAAATAATGGCCACACTGTTGGTCCAGAATCCTCCGATTACTTCAATAATAGCAAAAGAGAGATTCATAAAAAAGGCAACTTTCATCCCTTTCTCATCAATTTCATGTGTATGAATGTGAGAATGACTGTGCCCGTGAGAATGTTTATGTTTTTTTTCTTTTCCCAAAATATCAGTTTATTATGGTGTTAGTGCACTTTCAAGAGCCGTTTTCTATTTGAAACGGTGCAAAAACATCCAAATTTAGTTCGACTGCAAAATTAATAAAAATTCGTGATATTCTTCTGCATGATTATTGATGCAATGAAATGTAAGGGAATTTTATTATTTTTGTAGAACATATTATTCACACGATATTTATCAATTATGAAACTTAGAAACTTTGTACTTATCCCGCTCCTTGTTTTTTTTCTGCTTGTGATGGTGCTGGTAACCATCCCGTTTGCGTTTAAAGGTAAACTGACCGAAATGGCCAGGCAGGAGTTGAACAATCAGTTGGTAGCGGATGTCGATTTCAACCGGCTCAATATCAGTCTGATTAAGAATTTCCCAAATGCCTCTGTCACCATTAAAGATTTGAGTGTAACAGGGCGCGATGACTTTGAAGGAGATACGCTGATTTTCAGTCGCGATGTGCAACTGGTGGTAAATATGAAAAGCATTTTCAAAGGGGAAGGCTTTGAAGTGAAGAAATTCCTGATCAAAGATGCCAAAGTTTTTGCGCATGAATTGATCGACGGCCGGGTGAACTGGGATATCATGCCGCCCGATTCTGTGGAAACGGAGCAGCCTGATTCTGAACTGAAGTTTCTTCTCGAAGATGTTCAGATACGCAATGCCGATATTATTTACGTGAGTGATACCAGCCGCATTGCAGCGCAGCTGAAAAATACCAACATTCGCCTTCAGGGTGATTTCACCTCTTCCAGAACGGTGCTGGATACAAAACTGACCATCGATTCGCTCAATTTCTGGAGCGACAACACGCAGCTGGCACACAATCTAAAGTTTAGTTTTGATGCCGATATTGATGCTTTCTTAAGTGAAGACCGTTATGTGTTGCAGAATAATAAGATGATTATCAATGCGGTACCCCTTTCGCTCGACGGCTGGTTGCAGCTGCTGGATGAAGGGATGGAGATGGATTTCAAACTGAACTCCGAAAATGTAGATTTCAAATCACTCCTTTCACTGGTGCCTGCTATATACTCCAACTCATTTGATCAGCTGACAGCTGATGGCAAAGTGAGTCTGAGCGGTTTCCTGAAGGGCAAACTGCAGGACGACCTTTATCCCGCTTTTGATTTGGACCTGAAAGTGGACAACGGGCGTTTCAAATATCCTGATCTGCCTAAGTCGATTGATAATTTCAATTTGGCCGGTCGTTTGACCAGTCCCGGCGGATTACTTGATAACACCGTGGTGGATATTTCACGGCTTAATTTCTCCATGGGAGGCAATCCGGTTTCGGCCCGCCTGCATGTGGAACATCCCATGTCAGACCCCGATTTCAGAGTGAATGCAGCAGGTAAACTCGACCTTGGAATGGTGAAAGATGTGTTCCCGCTTGAAAAAGGAACAGAGCTCAACGGCCTGCTTGATATGGATATTAATGCAGCCGGAAAAATGTCCTATGTGGAGCAAAACAGATACGAAAGTTTCCGTTTTGGCGGACATATGAATGTGAAAGAGATGCTGGTAAAAATGGAGGATCTGCCACAGACGGTTGAGGTGAAAAATGCGGATATGACCTTCAGTGACCGCTTTTTAAATCTCTCGGATTTAAGTATGAAACTGGGAGAAAATGACTTTAACTTAAAGGGACGGGTAGAGAATTATCTGGCTTATATGTTGCGGGACCAGGCTTTGAAAGGTGAGTTAAATCTACTTTCGAACCGCATCAACCTGAATGATTTTATGACCGGTGATTCGAACGACACCACTTCGATGCAAGTGATAGAGGTGCCCAAAAACCTCAATCTCACCCTGGCTGGAAAAATTGGCCAACTGCTCTATGCCGATATGGATTTGACCAATGCCGAAGCACAGCTACAAATCGCTGATGGAGTGTTGAATATCAATAAAATGAATATGAATGCCTTTGGAGGCACCATGGCCCTGAATGGTAAATACAGCACCATCGATCTTTCAAAACCGGGCATTGACTTCGACCTCGATCTGAAGCAGGTCTCTATTGCAGATGTTTTAAAACAGGTGGAAAGTCTGCGCAAATTTGCTCCCATTTTGGATAAACTGGCGGGACGTTTCAATACTAAGCTTTCGCTGAATACCTTGCTGGCCGGTGACATGATGCCGATTCTCTCCTCTGTGCTGAGCACAGGTAGTTTCAAAGCAGAGTTTTTGACGCTTAAAGAAGAGGTGGCGGCACTCAATGAGCTGGCCAAAATGCTGAAGATTGATAAAATGAATAACTTTAGCCTGAAAGATCTTGCCATGGCTTTTGAGATTAAAGAGGGTAAGTTGATCACGCAGCCCTTCAATCTAAAAATTAAAGATTACACGATGAAACTGGGTGGAAGCACCGGGTTGGATCAGTCAATTGATTATGCTGGAACTTTCAGACTGCCGGATAATCTGAATCTGGGTAGATTTCAGGATGTAGGTTTCAAAATTGGAGGTAACTTTACCAAACCCAAAGTTGAGCTTGATCTGAAAAATACGCTCACTTCACTGGTGGATGAGAAAAAAGAGCTGGCCGGACAGAAAATAGACTCCGTGAAAACTGAGCTGCTCGACAAAGGGAGGGCAGAGCTCGATAAGGCTTTGCAGGAAGCAGAAAAAAAGGCTGCCGCTATTCTTGAAACAGCTAAAAAGCAGAGTGAGAAACTACTGGAGCAGGCTAAAATTCAGGGCGATAGCTTAGTGGCAAAAGCTCAAAATCCTATTGCCAGAGAACTGGCCAGAAAAGGCGCTGACGAACTGATTAAACGGGCTCAGAAACAGGCTGATAATATCAACGAAAAAGCCAAAGTGGAGGCTGATAAAATGATTCATACAGCCCGGGAGAAAGGTGATTTATAATTTGAAGGAGGACCCGATAAAATGAAGAAATATATTATAACACTCTGTGTTTTGATTATCAGCTTTTGGGCTGCAGACCAACTGAAGGCTCAAACAGCTGCCGACGCTGCCGCTTTCTTTGAAAAACAGGATTATCTGCGGGCCAAAGAGGCCTATAAAAATCTGTCATCCAAAAAAAGTAAAGATCTGCTCTATAGCTATCGTTATGGTTACAGTGCTTATATGCTTGGTGAAGAGGATATTGCCCTGGCTCAGTTTGAAAAGTCAGCTTCTAAAAAGCATCCGATGGCCTATTATTATATGGCGGAGATTTTTTTCAAAAACTATCGGTTTGAGGATGCAGCAGGTGCCTATTTAGATTTTGAAGAAAATATGAAAACGGGTGATGAGATGGCTGCGTCACTGAGTCGTAAAATTGCTCAGGCTGAGCTGGGCTCCCGACTGATACGGAGAATCGAAGATGTGGAGCTGATTGATAGTGTGGTAGTGAATAAAGCCGATTTTTTAAGTCATATCCGTTCCGCAGTAGAGATTGGTAAACTGGAAATGCGCGACTTTTTTGATGATTCGGGAGCTGTTATGAAAGGGATTGTTTATACTTCGCAGCGTGGTGACCGGATGTACTGCTCACAGTTTGTGAATGGTAGTTTCAACCTTTTTAGCAGCAATAAGCTGCTGGATCAGTGGACCGAACCGGAGCCAATTACTGATCTTAACAGTGATGCCAATGAGAACTTCCCCTTTCTGATGCTCGATGGGGTTACGCTCTATTTTGCTTCAGATGGTGATGAGTCGCTGGGTGGTTATGATATTTTTGTTTCGCGCTTTAACAGCCACACCAACAGCTTCCTGAAACCGGAGAATATAGGCATGCCTTTCAATTCACCTTACAATGATTATATGATGGTGATTGATGAGCTGAATGAGGTGGGCTGGTTTGTATCCGACCGCTTTTTGTCGGAAGGAAAGGTATCCGTTTATCAGTTTGTTCCCCGAATCGAAAAAAAGATCGTTCAGTCGGAGGATGAAAAGCTACTGATTGCGAAAGCCAAAATTTCAAACTTTCTGCCCCGGGAGGGTGGTTTCAGGTATTTCGATGAAGTGAAATCAACCGGAGCCTTATCAGTTCAATCAATTTTTATTGATGACAATCTGCGCTACACTGACGATAAGTCTTTCCAAAGCAATGTGGCCCGCAACTACTATTTCCAGGCTGAAAAGCTGAAAGAAGAGCTGGAAGATGCCCGCGATGCATTGGAGATTCTTCGTCGCAATTACCACATAGCAGCACCTGCCGGTAAAAATGAGCTGCGTGCTGAAATTCTTGAACTGGAGAAAACTGTGCGCAGTAATGCTTCACAAATTGAGCAGCTCTATAAAAAGATGCGCATAGAGGAGCTAAAAAGTTTGAAATAATCTACAGTATTTGAAAAATTGTAGTAACTTTAAGCCGTTTTTAAAACTAATTGGTCATTTTAATAATATGGATATATTAATTGTCGTAGGATTATTGCTTTTGGCAGTCATTTTTTTGTTGATTGAACTGTTTCTTATTCCGGGGCTCTCTGTAGCCGGAATTACCGGAATCGGACTGGCAGCTGTGTCGGTGTGGTATGCTTACAGCCACCTCGGACCGGTGGCCGGAAATCTCACTTTGGCAGGCAGCTTTATTTTGGCCGGAGTGGCCGTATGGGTATTTTTGAAATCACGGGCACTCGAAAAGATGTCTCTGAAAACTAATGTGTCCGGTACGGTCGAAAAAATTGATGAAGAGCAGATCAAACCGGGCGACACAGGGAAAACTATTTCACGCCTGGCACCTATGGGAAAAGTACGCATCAATAATAATGTAGTTGAAGCTAAATCCGGAGATGATTTTATTGACCAGGGTGTTGAAATTGTTGTGATTGAAGTTTATAAAACCAATGTCTTAGTGGAGAAAGCGGAACGGGAATGAGGGAATGAGAGAATGAGGGAATGTGAGAATGAGGGAATGTGAGAATGAGAGAATAAGCGAATGAATCGCTAACTTAAGAACTTAAGAACTCAAGAACTTAAGAACTCAAGAACTTTAAGAACTCAAGAACTCTAAGAACCCAAGAACCCACAAACTCCCGAACTTTAACTGTCAAATAAAACACTATACTAATACAAATAAATAAAGAAAATTATGATTTTAACGTATGTCATGTTTGTTGTCATAGGAATTTTAATTCTTATGTTTTTCTATTATGTGCCATTTCTGCTATGGATTTCGGCCAAGGTTTCAGGAGTGAATATTTCACTGATTCAACTATTCCTGATGCGCATTCGCCGTGTACCGCCAAGCACCATTGTGGCTTGTCTGATTGAGGCTCACAAAGCCGACCTCGGACATGAGGTTACGCGCGACGGCCTGGAGGCACACTACCTGGCTGGTGGACATATCGAGCGTGTTACCCATGCACTGGTTTCTGCGTCGAAAGCAAACATCGATCTCAACTTCAAAATGGCTACTGCCATTGACCTGGCAGGTCGTGATGTGTTTGAGGCTGTACAGATGTCAGTTAATCCAAAAGTAATTGATACTCCGCCGGTTACTGCTGTTGCTATTGACGGTATTCAGCTGATTGCCAAAGCGCGTGTAACGGTGCGTGCCAATATTAAGCAGTTGGTTGGAGGGGCCGGAGAAGAGACTATTCTGGCCCGTGTCGGAGAGGGAATTGTATCCTCCATCGGTTCTGCCGCTTCACACAAAAAGGTGCTTGAAAATCCGGATTCCATTTCGAAACTGGTACTGAAAAAAGGCCTCGATGCAGGAACGGCCTTTGAGATTCTCTCCATTGATATTGCAGACATTGATATAGGTAAAAACATTGGTGCACAGCTGCAGATGGACCAGGCTGAGGCAGATAAAAACATTGCACAGGCAAAAGCTGAAGAGCGCCGCGCGATGGCCATAGCACAGGAGCAGGAGATGAAAGCCCGCTCGCAGGAGATGCGTGCTAAAGTGATTGAGGCTGAAGCTGAAGTACCCAAAGCGATGGCGCAGGCTTTCAGAGATGGAAATCTCGGAATTCTGGATTACTATCGTATGAAAAATATTGAAGCCGATACGGGTATGCGCGAAAGCATTGGCAAACCTTCAGGCAACGACCCCAAACCACCTAAGACCAATAAATAAGTTGGGTGTTTTTATGTCACAGGAAAGAGATAGTTCCCCCGGGAGCTGTCTCTTTTTTCCTTTCTTTTCAATCTTTCAAAACATTAACTTTTTTCTGCTGCTGCTAATTTGTACATTTGCACGTGTTTTGCATCAGCTTTTAAGATATAAGCTAATAATACGATAGATAATGAATTTCAACCCTATATATAAACTGCTGATATTGACTCTTTTTGCTGCCTTCTTTGCTCCGGCAAAGGGACAAAACAGAGTGATTGAGCGGACAGACTCCCTGGTGGCAAAAATGAGTTATGCCACTGCCTTTGATTATCTCAATGCCAATGATCCTAACAATATGGATCCCGATCTGACGATTCGTAAGGTGGATGTTTTGATGAATTACTACCTGCGTACCGACTATTTTGAGTATTTCGGATTGAGAGATCTGCTGCCGGGTCAAAACCTGGAAGCGATGCGCGACGGCAACCTCACCGTATCCATGATATCCTTCAAACCGGACTCAATTCTGAACAGGCTGATTGTTCGTTATCCTAAAAATTATAAGCTTAAAAAGTCACTGGGCAGTTTCTACTACCAGGCACTCACAGAATATGGTGAGCGCTGGACCGAACCGGACTCTGTTTTGTACGAAAGGATTAAATATAATTATCAGGAGGCTTATAATCATGGTGAATTTGATTACTGGTCGCTGCACGGACTGGCTTATGTGAATATGATGCTGGACGAAACCGAAGAGGCAGTCACCTATTTCCAGAAATCTATTGAATTGAATCCGGCCTTCTCCCTCAGTCAG
>CAYPPC010000090.1:0-10435 GCA_964412435.1 uncultured Paludibacter sp. | reverse complement strand
GATTCATTAATCATTCAAATTATGTAATATCGACCGGCACTACAAATCGCAACTTCAACTTTCCTGCCAAAAACAGGCTGATTTTTAGCAAAAATCGTGTTTGTGTCCGTTTTCAGGCATAAATTAACCCCTGAAACGGGTGTGATTTCGTTTCAGGGGCAAAAAGGAACCACCCGACCTGAGCTTACGCTCAAGTCGGGTGGTAGTGGTTATATTGCTATTGGATTTTTAGATTGACTGAAGGATAACTCTTGAAATGCCGAAGAGGTTTTTGAAGAAGGATACGAACTTCTGCCAGAAGCCTGCTTTTGAGGTAAGCTGCTTGCTGTCGGACATTTCGTTGACGTTTGCATCCATTACAGCCTCACCGTTTTCATCAACAAGTGTCGCCTTAACGGTTGCATTGCCGTTTGCAACAGATGTCATTTTGCAGGTTAAACCGTCTGCCGCAGGAGCCATATCAAAGCCTGCGCCCTCAACTGTCCACTGAATCTTCCAGCCTTCAGGAAGCTCAACGCCGCCAAAATCAGCGTGCATTACAAGAGTTTCGCCGTAGTTGATTGTTGAGGTTGACGGGTTCTTAATCTTCAGCTGTTTTACAATAAGCTCATACTGAGCTGTGAATGTCAGATTTTCAGCAGGCATTGTTGTGGGAACAGTCTTATCCCAGCCGATAAACTTGTAACCCTTAAGGGTTGTGTTCACGTTAGGTGTAAACTTTGCTTCTTCCTTAACAGTCTGCTTTGTCTGCTTGCCGTTGACATTCCAAGTGACGGTAAAATCTCTGGGCAGAACTTCAACCTCAATACTGTCAGAAATTGCTGTGCCCTTGATAGTAACGGTAATCGTTGCTTTGCCGATATTATTTGCAACAACGTTGCCGTTTGCATCAACATAAACTGTGCTGCTGTCTGATGATGTGAACACAAGGTCGTTTACAAAGTTATCCGTAACTGTTGCAGTTACTGTAGCTGTTGACTTGTTGAGAACCTGCTTTTTGTTTACATTCTCGCTATTGAAGAACATATCTACCGTAACAATCTTGCTTTCGAGTTTGTCACCGCAGACTGTACAGGACTTTGCATATTCCTTGCCGCCGATGTATTCCCATTCACCCTTGGTGTGACCGTTAGCCTTGATAACCTCTGTGTAGCTGTCGCCGCAATGACAGGTAAATGTTCTTATACCGGTGTTTGTGCAGGTGGGTTCTTTTGTCACTTTGCTTTCGTGGCTGTGTCCTGTTGCCTTTGTTTCGCTGTCGGTGTATGTATCTTCACATACCGAGCAAGTATGAGTTGTATAACCGTCTTTTGTACAGGTGTTGGGAGTTACGACGCTGTCGTACTTGTGACCCTCTGCCCTAACTATAGAATCGGTATAAGAATCCTTGCAAACCGAGCAGGTGTGTGTTGTGTAGCCGTCTGTTGTACAAGTAACCTTTGTTACTACGCTTTCATAGCTGTGACCGTTTTCTTTAACTTCGCTGTCGGTATATGTATCACCACAAACGGAACAGATGTGAGTTGTAAATCCTTTTTCTGTGCAGGTAGGTTCTGTTATAACACTCTCATAATCATGACCCGGTGCTGTGATAACGTCTGTAAATTCATATCCGCAGTCGCAAGCATAATTTACATAGCCGTCAACCGCACAGGTAGGATCTTTTGTTTCAACAACCTGAGCATACTTGTGAAGTCTGGTGTGATCGTTCTGACAGTCGATATAACTCGTTATCAGATCAACATAACCAAGCACGAACGCTTCGTTGTAATAATACTCTATTGAACCAGGAGTTAATTCATCCTTCTTTTCTTCCCACTGGGATTCAATGTTAGCGATAGCATTGTCAGCGATTTCATTAAGCTGATCATTTTCAGATTTTGTGGTATCGCCGAAACATACATGAGACGGACCCATCATAAGGAACACAAGACTATCCGAATCAAAATCGTAAAAGCTATCAATATGAACTGTAAGATATTCGGGTTCTCTGTACATGTTGTTGAAAGTATTGCTGTCATAATCAAGACCGAATAATGCAATAACAGATTTTTCAACTTCCGGCGTTACGAAAGCATATTCATCTGCAATATACTCAACACTTGCAGGCGGAATGAGTAACTCTCGCTTACTGTCAACCGGGTATTTAATAAGTGTTGTAACTGCCTTGTTGTAAAGCACACCGTCAATTGCTTTATAATTGACACAGCTGTTACCGGTTACAAATCCGCTTACAGAGAGAACGTCAAAAAATATACTGTTTGAATCAACAGAGAATCCGTCAGAAAGTGTAAGAGCAAAATCTGTACAGTCGGCAAAAGATAATTCACAGGCTGTTGCTGTTGTTGAACGCATTGTGTACGCTTCGCCGACTGATTTTGCAGGAGCATAAATAAGCAAAGTGAAATCCTTGTTATAAATTACTCCGTATTCATCTGTTGCATAGCTTTCATTATCAGCTGAAATGTCAATCCTTTCGATATTTGTGCTGCCGACAAATGCTGTTTCGCCAAGCTTGGTTACACTTGCGGGGATATTAACTGCTTTGAGATTTTCACAATAAGCAAATGCACATTCGCCTATTGTTGATACACCTTCCGGAATTGTTACACCTGTAATTCCACAACCGGCAAAAGCACCGTCACCAATAATTACAGGGTATCCGTAGATTGTTGCTGGCAAAGTAATATCGTCACCGATACCGTCTTTATAGCCAGTAATTTCAGCATAGCCTTCGTCTGTAATTTCCCAAGTGAGATAATCGCAGATTGCATCGAGCACCGGCATAGCCAATGTATCGTATCCATCGCCGCAAACAGAGCAGTAAAGTGTTTTTACACCCTCTTCGGTTGTAGTTGGGTAGGTTGTGATTTTCCATTCACCTGCCGAATGACCGAGTGCATCAATTTTTTCCGTTTCAGCTACTCCGCCACAAACTGTACACTTTTTAACCTTTGTGCCTTCGCTTATGCAACCGGGTTCAACTGATGTTTCCCATTCACCGGGTGTGTGGTCAACTATTGGAATTTCTTCTGTATAACTGTCTCCGCAAATACAATAACACTCCATAACGCCCGTGGATGTACAGGTTGATTCAATTTCAACTGACTGCTCGTACGAATGGATATGTCCGTTTGCAAAGGAAACTTCCACATCTGAAAAAGGCGTGTTATCCGAACCTACATCCACATTAAACCAATCCACCATATCGCCAAAATAAGTAATTGATGTAAGCCCCGAACAATTGCCAAACGCACTGTTACCTATTCTTTTAAGTGAACCGAAAGCCGTGAATTTTTCTATACCTGTGCAGCCATAAAAAGCATATTCACCTATCTCTTTCACTCCGTCAAAAAGATGAACACTTGTAAGGCTTGTACAGTTATAGAAAGCATAGGGGTTAATTATTTCTACGCTTGAAGGAATAACAAGTTTTGTTATTTTCTTATCATTGACTTTAAGAGATTTGGCGTAATAAATCGGGTTTGCAGTGGCATTTGCAAAATTTATTGAAACCCAATCTGCCACATTTCCGCCGTAAACAACTTCTGCAAGCTTACTGCAAGACAAAAATGCACTTTCGCCTATAGTTTTGAGATTATTGCCAAAACTTATTTTTGTAAGATAACTGCAATTACTAAAAGAACACATACCGATTTCAGTTACTTTTTCAGATAACTCAACTGATTTGATTGCTAAACAACCGTAAAATGCATAGTTTCCTATTTTCTTTACGCTATCAGGTATATGTTCCGTTGTTACAAGTTTGCTGTTATAAAATGCGTAGTTACCAATATTTTCAATTCCTTCCTCTACAACAAGTGTTTTAAGAGTGGAATTGTTTTTGTACCACAAAGTGTTCTGATATGTTGAAGAAGTAAAATCTTTCATCATACCTGAACCTTTTGTAATTGTTATTTTTGTTAAACCTGAAAATGTGAATGCGTCAACTAACTGAACGGGAATTTTAATTTCATTTACTGAACAACCATAGAATGCATCTTTGCCAACTTTTTCCATACTGTCGGGAAGTTCAAATACAGTTAATGTACCGTAATTATAAAATGCATACGGTTTGATTTCTTTTGTGTCGGGGAGAATTATTATATCTGTAACTTTATTGCCATCTATGTACAATGCTTTTGAAAATGAAATGGGGTTTGAAGTTTTATCTTCAAAGTTTATTGAAACCCAATCTGTAAGTGTACCGCCATAGTTTACTGTTTTTATTGCACTGCAATTCATAAAAGCAGAAGAACCGATTTCCGTTACACTCTTTGATAATTTTACCGTTTCAACAGCAGAACAGCCATAGAACGCATAAGCGCCGATTTTTTCTGTGCTTTTTCCTGCTGTTACCGCTGTTAGCTTACTGTAGTTATAAAATACATATGGTTTGATTTCTGCAACTTCATTCCCTACTTCCAATGTTTTAAGAACACTTCCGCCTACATAAAGATTATTTGCATAGTAAAGAGGGTTTGACTTGGCTGAACCAAAATCAATACTGCACCATAAATCAGCATCACCTGCATAATAAACATTTGAAAGCTTTGAACAATCCGAAAACGCATCTGCACCAATTCTTGTAACACTCGCAGGAATCATAAGATTGGATATAGTTACATTGCCTTTGAATGCATTTTTACCGATAGCAGTTACAGGTTTGCCATCTATTTCACTCGGAATCGAAAGATTAGATGCTGTACCGGAATAAGAAAGAATTATCACTTCGCTATCTGACAAAGCATAAGAAAATCCTGTTTCATTTGTTTTTGCTTCATTTGTGTTGAACACAATTTCAGCTGAACTAAGACATGAATTATCTGTCCCTATTTCAATTTTATTCCAATCTTCCTCGTTGCCTGAATAAAGAACATATTTAAGACCTGAACAACCATAAAAAGCTGAACTTTCAATGCTTGTAATAGAATCAGGAATTGCAACAGATACAATATTTGTTTTGTTTTTAAAAACATCACTTGCAATTGTCACAACGACTTTATCTTCATATTCTGCAGGGATTTCAACATCTGTTTCAGAACCTGAATAGGAAATAATTCTTGCTACTCCATTGTTATAAGCAACCATATCGAAACTTGATTCAGTTGTTAGAAAACCTGTTGATTCATAAAACATTGTGGTTGATGAGATTGAAATACCTTCTGAACCAATTGTGATTTGTTTCCAGTCTTCTTCTGTTCCTGAATATGCAATATATTTAAGATTATTACAATCATAGAACGCATAATTCCCTATACGCTTAATACTAACGGGTATTGTTATTGATTCTAAACAATCAAAACCTAAAAAAGCATACGCGCTAACAGAGCTTACATTTTCAGGAATAACTATATCTTTTTGAAGAACATTATTAATATAGAAATTTTTTCCAAAACCCATCGGATTGGACAAATTTGATTTTCCAGATGCAGTACTACCATTACTGTAATAGGAATCAAAAGATATATTACACCACGATTCTATATTTGCATTATAATAAACATTTGTAAGATTATCACAAGACTCAAAAGCATCATCTGCTATAGTTGTAATTTTACTTGGGATAGTAATTGAAACAAGACTATCACAATTGTAAAAAGCATATCTACCGATAAAACTAATCTCATCATTTATGTTTATTTCCGTGAGATTTACACAATTCTTGAATGCAGCTGTAGGAATAGCATTATCGTCAGTTATAGTTACCTTTTTAAGACTATCTGGAATATAATAATTATAGTATTGACGATAGTAAGTACCACCTACATTAAGATCTTCAGTACAATATTGACAAACTACTCCAGTTTTTTCTGAACTGTAATAATAAAAATAAGGTCGATAATAATAAACATGTATGCTTTTTTCTGTACTAAACCCAAAAATATATCCCAAAACACAGATAGGACTTTCGCTACCCTCATAGTTTCGCGATTGACCAACAAATGGTAATGTAATTTCTTCCAAACACTCTAAACCATAAAAAGCAAATTTACCAATTGATTCCACATCATCAGATACAATAACAGATGTAATATAATCTTTATAAGTATACCAAGGAGCAGACCTTGCTGAATAATCTGGGATATCCCCATTGCCATCTATAATTAGCACACCTGTATCAATGTCAAGTGACCAAGTTAAATTATCACCACATGTACCACTGTATGTAGCCGCCTCTGCTTTAAAATCAAATAAATTCGGCAGCTTCAATCCTACAAATCCGCTAAGCGGTGCGGCAGTCAGCGTCAACACAACGCACATAACCACAGCTAATGCTTTCTTAAATGTTTTCATACTATTCTACCTCCTGAAATTCTTTTGCTTTATGTTCTATAATGTCAATCCAGTCAAGTAAAGTTTTTCGTTTTAGAACCATTCTTGCTCTTACAAAAAACTTATCGCCTTTTTTCACTCCGTCTTCCATTACAAAATAAATTTCATCCGGATTATCAGGCTTTTGTGCAGGATAAATGGTAAACCTACCATGTGCTAATGAATTGCGAATGTGATACAAAATTCCAGTGACATTGTTATATCCTACAGGCTGATAAATTGCTATTTTCTCTCCAGTTCGCTGCCGATGAAAATTTGATGATAATCCTGATTTATTAAACATCTCTCTTATTTCTTCTGTTTTCTTTACAGAAAAATAATTTTTGCCTATCTCTAAATTTGCAACTCTAAAAAGCTCTTTTTTTAATACACCTTTTTTCCATACATCTTTATTCCATCCATAATATTTCATTGACTTACTGGAATAACTTATCTTCTCGCAAGGCGTATGAATAACATAAAAAAGAACTATTTTATGTAACTCAACATCATCATACTCATTTGAAATTATGTTCTTAATCCACCCTGGATTAAGAGGTGCAGTTACCTTTTTCGCCATAAAAACACACCCCCGTTCCAAAAATCAGACTTTGCGAAACTCTATAATCTTCCATTGTAAATATAAGTAGTTTTAGTGTAACACAAATGTTTTAAAAAGTCTATATTTCGGAGAGGTATTTAATAGTATATTTAATTTAATTTATTTTATCTATCTAAAAACGGTTGTATTTGCATCTGCCCAAAGACAGCTAAAGAGAAAGTGTATAGAGATTTTGTGCAGAAAAAGGTTGAGTTTATTGAGCATATTGATCTGTGGGGAATTATCTCTGGAGACATTGCCTTTGATAGTTACAAAACAGGCTTCAGACACGGAGCGAATTTTGCTTTGGATGCATTTGCACAGACAACTAAATAAAACAGCGACAGCCCACAGGGATACAAAACCTGCGGGCTGTAATCATATCATTTTGAAATGTTTTAGTGCATCAACAATTGCGTCTTCTTTTTCTTTCGGGCAATTGTGGACACGATGTCCTTCTTTACCCTTGTTATAGTTATCTCTTTCGATGATGCCATATTTAGTTTTTGTCTGAGCGATATACAAAGAAGAAACATTAAGCCCAAACTTTTTAAACACATAATCCTTGATTTCTCCATATGTTGCTTTGGCTTCAGCTGCGGTAACATCAAGTTCATCAAGGTCCAGATCAATGTCGATATGTGCATCGGGTTTGCGTTGGGACAACTGAACAACTACTTCAACGTGCAACGTGAACGGAAACATATCCACCGGCTTGATTTTTGCAACCTTGTAGCCGTTTTTAACGGCAAAACGCAGGTCGCGGGCAAGCGTTTCCGGGTTGCAGGAGATGTAGCACAGGCGCAGCCGGAACTTCTCAAACGACTGCTCGGCATCAACGGGATTGCTCTGTGGACATATGCCAACGGTACCGACCGGTCGAGAGTGATGCATAAGGACTTTGTCTCTCCCGTTAAATCTATCGGTCACGGAATCACCTGCAATGCCGACCTTGATAATAACGATGAAGTGTGGAAAGTCATTCTGGAACTATCCCAGGACATCGGTCACAGGCTCCGTGTTCACGAACTGTCTGCGCGGACGGTTCAGGTGTTTGTGCGTGGGAATGACCTCTTCGGCTCACAGTTTCAATGCAAGCTCCCATTTAAAACGCAGTTGCCGAATGAAATCGCCGCCGTTGCTTTCCGCGCATTTAAAGAACACTACACTTGGAATACTAAGGTTCGCTCGATTACAGTCCGTGCGATTGAACTTGCTCCCAAGAATCAAGCAGAGCAACTCACTCTCTTTGATGATGCTGTGTACAGAAAGAAGCGTGAAACTTTAGAGGATGCTGTTGAGAGCATCCGTGGTCGCTTTGGAAAAAAGGCCATAACATACGGAATTCTGCTCGGAGATTTGAAAATGCCGTGTGATGGTCGTGACAGCGTAAAGATGCCCGGTGTGATGTATCAGTAGATTTTACGAACTTTTTTTGAAATCTTCGTAAAAACTATTGACAGACTCGTTCCTCCTGTGTATAATATCAAGTGTAAACCGTTAGGCTCACGGTTTACACGATGACTTTCACCGAAAGTAAAATTGAAAGACCTATAACCAAAACAAATTAAATAAATTGATATGAATGAATCGAATTGAACGATTGAAATTATTATAAATAATTAAAATATAAGGTTAAGGCATAGAAAGAGTTAAAAGGTGAACACAATGAACGAAACGTACAGGAATTTTGGAGAATTTATAGTAGCCAAAAGGATGCAAAGGGACATATCCCTACGCAAAATGGCTGAACTCATGGGAGTATCAGCGCCATTTTGGAGCGACATCGAAAAAGGCCGTAAAAACCCTCCTAAACTTGAAAAACTGGAATTACTCGCAAAACATCTGATGTTGACGGACGAAGACAAATCCATCATGCTTGACCTCGCCGGGAAAGAGCGCGATGCGGTCGCACCTGACATTCCTGCCTATATTATGGAGAATGATTATGTTGCCGCTGCTCTGCGAACGGTCAGAGATCTCGGAGCCGATGAGGAGGATTGGGACAAGTTCGTCGAAGACTTGAAAAAGAGAAAGGGATAAAAGGATTCGATGTACACACCTTCCTTCAAAGTGAAAAGCAACGGCGTTCCGGTCTTAAGCAAGAAAGAGATCGAAGTCATAGGTGAGAACTTTATTCGGGACTTCTGCCCCGATGCTTTGACGCACCCCCAAGCAATCAATATCGATGACTTTGTCGAACTGTATCTCGGAATGAAAATCGACTACCAGTATCTGTCGAACGATGGCAGATACCTCGGTATGACGGTTTTCAATGATACGGACAAGGTTATTGTTTTTGACCCCGAAAAACGCCAAGCTGACTATCTTCACGCAGATGCCCGTACTGTCCTAATTGATAACACCTTGCTTGAAGACAATCAAGAACACCGTTATCGATACACAATGGGACACGAAGGCTCACACGACATTTTTCATTCGGGTTACTATTCTTATAATCCGAACCAACTGTCTATTTTTGACAAGAGCAATGCCGCTCCTATGGTTCAATGCCGAAAGAAATCGTTTGATTCCTCTATGAAAACATCAAAGCGATGGACTGATGTTGAGTGGATGGAATGGCAGGCGAATTTTTTGTCGTCCGTTCTACTTATGCCGGCGAAAGCTGTCCGGCTCGTTGCAAACGTAAAAAACAACATAGTACCGTCTATGCGTTCACTTGCAAAGATACAAGCAGTAGCGCAAACCTTCGATGTATCCCCGGAAGCAGCAAAATGCCGTCTGAAGGAGTTAAACTGCATTGACCAGGATTTCGACGGGAATGTAGGTTTTCTGAACAGCGGTATTGTTTTTCTCAAAGGATAATTCAGTAAATTTCAGCGGGTTTAACCGCCCGCTGTTATTTTTTAACCTGTATGTTAGCCGTTAGGCTTACAGATAACAAACTATTATGGAGGTGGTGCCTATGAGAACAAAACAGAAGGAGGAATCGTATGGTGGAAGTTCGTGACTGTAAAGGTCGGCTTGCCTGTGTAGCTAATGAAAGCACAGGAACCGTTGAGTCGGTCTACAAGGGACACAAAACAAAAGTCCGGCTTGCTCTCGGCGAAGTATTCACCGTAGAGCGAGAAGGCATCGTAACAAATGTTACGAGGATTAATCCATCGGCTTTCGCTGTTGAAAGCCATTGTGTAGCGTAAACAAGTAAATAAGAATCCGCAGAGCTGCTCGACGGCCGGGATACATTTCATCCATATGGGATGAGTGTGTCTCGGCCGTCTTTTCGTTCTTCGGACATAAAACGGCTCCTGCGGTTTCAGAAAATCGAAGGAGTTATTTTTATGAAAATTAAGTATGAATTCGTCAATAAAACCGTTGAAATCGAGGTAACCGAGGAATGGGCAACCGTTATCGCAGATCTCGACCGCCAAGATTACAACACCGAACACAGAGAAACCCGTCGTCATTGTTCGCTTGAAGCGTACAACCTCGATGATGCTCTTCTTCCTTCCAATGAGGATGTTGTTGCTGACACCATAAGAAAAATGGAAAACGAAA
>CAYPPC010000089.1:4217-10482 GCA_964412435.1 uncultured Paludibacter sp. | reverse complement strand
ATCGCCAGTTTTTCCTGCTCTTTGGTCCATTTAATCCGCGGGATATAGAACTCATGCTCCTCCACTTCGAGGTTGATAGTGCGCACAGATTTGTAGTAATCATCATACACACATACGCTCACTTTGGAAAGCGGCTGACCCGCTTTAGGATATTTAAAAGATTGAAAAGTGGGATATAGCGGCACTCCATCCTGCCTTACACCACTGCGGTTAAAAAGCTGCATCTCATAATAAGGCACGTCACGCTCATCGAACTTCACAAAAGCTACCAGTTTGCTGTCGGGACTAAATGTAAATAGTCGCGAAGTAGCGAACTCCTCCTCATACACCCAATCGGGAATACCATTGATGATTTTACCAAACTCACCATCTTTTGTGATCGGACTTTCTGTATTAAAATCAATTTTATAGAGATAGAGATTGTTCTCACGTGCAAAAGCAATATACCGGCTATCCGGTGAAAATATAGGAGCCTCCTGCGCACCGGCTTCCGAAAGCGGTATCAGTTCATTCCGTTTCACGTCAAAAAGATGGTAATCTGCCGTAAACGAGCGGCGATAGCGGTAAACCGGGTTATCATAAACCAGAATGCGATTCTCATCCGGACTGAACTCATAACCGCGAATGCCGTCCAGTTTATTCAACTTAGTGGTTTTGGCATTAAACAGGGTATCCACCATTTTACCGGTTTTGTAACGCACAATATATTTGCCACTCTCCAGCGTAGTGTAGTGCTCACCATCCTGCATCGAGCGCATTCCTACTACCGATTTTGCACGGTACTTTCCATCCACCAAATCGTTCAGCAGATCAGCACTTGCCAGCTGAAACGAGATAAAAACCACTAAAAGTAAAAAGAGACGTTTCATATTTTCAAAACTTTGATTGTTATACCTGCCGGATTATTCTTACACTTCGGAACAATTTCCGGATACACAAAAGATTAAAAGTCAATAAAATTGGAAGAACAAAAATACCTTATTTTCTACTCAAAGCCATTATTTAATAGCAAAATTCAACACCATTAACACTTTTTTTGAATGCGGTTCCGGCTTGCCACAGGCAATAAGAGGCAAAATTACAGCTACAGATTCAAGAGTGTGATCAATTATATGTAAAAAATAGTGAGTAAGCGGTGTAAATGAGAGATTTTCAATTTATATGTGTTAATTCTTTTCATTCTTAAAAACAATTGTTCACTATAAATCGTTAATCATTTAGGTTTGGTATTTTTTGAATTGATTATATTTCAAACAAAACAGATACTAACAGCTTATTTTCTGATATAAATTCAGTCGTTTTGCAACTATAGTTCCTTTTCGGGTATGAATTTTCATCAATTAAGCTGAAAAAGCAGTATAAACCGTTTGAATCTACCGGACCGATAAATTAATTAGTGATATTTTAAGGAAAAGAGAACTTCTTACTATGAAGAAAATTAAAGAGCTTTTTAAGCCTGCTGAAGAGACAAAGCAAGTTAAACTTGGACTTTGCCTGAGTGGTGGTGCCGCCCTTGGAATTGCCCATATTGGCGTGTTACAGGCACTGAATGATAATAAAATCTACCCGGATGTAATATCCGGCACAAGCATGGGCAGCATCGTGGGGGCTATTTATGCGGCGGGATACACACCGGCGCAAATGCTGCAGATGATAAAAAATGACAGGCTTTATAAACTCTCAAAAATCATGAACTTTCAGCCGGCTTTCTGGAAGTCGGGACTCTCAGATCACAGTTCCATTGAAAATTTGCTGATTGAAATGATTCCCAACAACAGTTTTGAGAAACTGGATAAACCGCTCTATGTCTGTGTTGCCAACCTGACTAACGGCGAATGGGAGATAAAAAGTGAAGGCGAGGAGTTACACAAATGGATTTCAGCTTCGGCCAGTGTGCCCGGAATTTTTAACCCTATCAAAGATAAAAAAATGATCTATGTGGACGGAGGTGTGCTCAACAACATGCCGGCACAGCCTCTCAAAGAGGTTTGCGATGTGGTTATTGGGTCTGATGTTTTGCCCTTCAGGCATATGAAAAAGCAACTGAGATCACGCGATGTTCTGCTGCAATCGATTCGTATGTCGCTACACAACAACTCAGCAGAGGGCCGGGAGTTGTGTGATTTTTTGATTGAACCCACAGCTATAGAGAAGTTCAACGAATTTGATTTTGAAGATTACCAATCTATTTATCAGCATGGCTACCGGGCTGCAGTAAGATATATTGCAGAAAATCCCGAAATTCTTGAACTGCAAAAAGATTCGCCTGACGCATAGTTGCTACGATTAAAATATTACAGGTAAAGCGGTATCGGTTAAACATTTAGCTGTTGTCGCTTTCTTTTTTTGTTCAAATGCCTCACATAGAAATATCCGATGGTAAAGCTGGGAATAAAGTCTGTTAATGGTGCCGCCTCTTCTATAAAGTTTAGTACTGCACCTATTTTACCGGTCATTCCACCAAAAGAGTTACGAAATATCAAAGCTGAAAGCGGTGCCCATACAATATCAATAAGCTCACCACTCGCGGGCACGAGATAACTCAACATACCCACAGCATCCATAGCCAGACAAAAATAAAGCTTCGGTGATTTTATCTCCTCAAAATTAGCGGAATCAGCAACTGAATGCTCCATATCAAATTCATCTTTTTTCATAAGACTTGATTATAAAACAAATTATTGTTGACAAGATATTTCTAATTTATCATAAATCGTGCCGTTATTTTCCATAATTATCAAACTTTCCTATAAACACATTTGTTATTTCTATATATTGTAGATATCTTTAGCATAATTTAGAAAACAGACGTTTTCTGCGACCGGAGGATGCCGGAATATTTTAACCTGAAGACCTCTGCAACGCGATCTTTCTTTTTCCTGTTCCATAAATAAAACACTATTAATTAACCTAACACTAACTATTATGGAGAAGTATAAAGTAGTATGTAACCGAAAAAATTGCTGGACTAAATCATACGATGATTTAGTAGCGGCAAAAACTGCCGCCGGTAACCACAAGATCAGATTGGGACACAACCCTGTGTATATCTACAAAATTAAAGAGGAACATCTTTTCACCTCTACCCAACTGCTTGCCTTTGATGAAACGGAGCTCGAAGAACTTGACATTTCTATCATCTTCAGAGTATGAGAAAGCTCCTTTTTACACTTTTAATGCTCACCGGACTTTCTGTTGGTGCTCAAAACCTGAAGTACCAGCACGGGGTGAGCTTTTCATTGTTTTTTGGCAATGAACTGAAGTATCTGATATCCTACAGCCCTAACCTTTCTTACCCTTTGGGTACGGAAAAGCAGGCTGTTATTCCTATGCTCGACCTGAAGTTGTCATTTTACAACAACAACCTGGGAAGCTCTGTGCTGAAGCCTTTCAGGAATTACTTTCATGTGAACATTGCTTTTTCACCCACGGTGAGTTACTCTTTTGTTAAATCTGAAAGAGAAAACATGGGCTATATCCCCATCTTTACAAACACTTTCCCGGGCACATCATACACAAATTATGACAACAACATTGGAATGTCAGTGGTCTATATCTGGCAAATGCACTTTGGAGGCGGAATTAAACCCAGATTTATTAACCAACGACTCTCCAACCTGTTTGTCTCCTCGAGGTACGTATTCCTGAACTATTACAATGACGGCGGCGCTATCAACAAATGGCTGGGCGACAAAGAAGACAGATACTGGACCGGCGGAGGCACCATCGGCTCCAAGTTTCCTTTCCGGAATGACCAGCAATACCTGATGATAACCTTTGATAAGTACAGCGGATTTGATAAAGATGCATTCCAGGCGAGCGGACTGCTCTACTCTGACAATGTAAACTATAAAAACATGGAAGAGACGGTGTATAATTCAGGAAAGTATTCTCTGAAATACCTCAATCCTGCCATCAATTTCGGTGCTTCCATCAATCACTGGAACACCACATTTGACTTTCAGGACTTTATTCATCGGGATATCTCCTCCTCACCCTATCACTTTAAGTTGAAAAAACCTTACTGGGACTTTGAATTAACTACGCTCTATGAAAAATAAAAATCTGATATATTATCTGCTTTTGGCAGTTTTGCTGACTGCCTGCAAAAGCTACATTCCTTCTCAGGGAAAGTTTTTTGAGGGTAAGGTGCTGAGCAGCGAAAAGTATTTCGTGCACGACCTGCATCAGGAACCGAACCAACTGGTTAAAATTGGGGATCCGACTGAGTATGGCGATTTAGGCTATGGTTATTACTCCTGGAAAACGATTCGAACTGTTTATATTTTATCTAATGAGGGGGTAGCACTTAATGAAAAGCGCATTGTGGAGACACCTGTTTCGGTTTATTCAACCATCATTAACGACTCCCTCTTAAAATTCAGCAATGATAAACTGGCCTACATTCAGAAAGAAACCAACGTAAGAATCAATAACTTATACTTTATCGACGACTATCGTTGCATCTATCTGAGTTACGATGACACCCGGGTAAAATCTACGGAAACGATTATTCCGCTCTTTTTTGACAATAAAAACTATCTGATTAAAAAGAAATTAAAGAAACGTTTCGAGCAGTATCTGCGAGGCTATTACACCATAGACGGAGATCATATTTTCTTCCACTTTGAGAGCCCGTATGAACCCCGCTACAACTACTTTGTAAAAGCTGCGGTGAAGAACGATTGTAAAACCATTGAGTTTATCTCTTCAACTATCCCCAACAGCACAACAGAACTCTATGAGGATGGCTACAATGTCAATTTACAGAAGTTCAAGGATATTTTCCACAAAGATGCACAGCCGGTTTTTGAAGCGGTGGAACCAATTATCGATCTGGTATTTTTACCTCAAAGTCAGGTGTCGCTTGGATTTGAACTGGTGAAAAACAAAAACAAGCTCAACCCCTTGCACCGCAAACTGCTGGATAAGTATGCCGAAGAGATCAATGCCAGAGACACGCTTATTCTGAATAATGTAACCTATCATTATGTAGAAGATGAAGCCAATGAATGCGAAAGCCGTTACCGGGTTTATAATTTTCACAACATCAACAATCCCAACAGAAAGTTTGAGGTGCAAGAGTGCATTGGCTTCGATGAATTTTTTAAACCCATCAGAACGGGAGTGTGGTAAAGAGAGACAACATCTGCTACAATCAACTCATTTCAAAACCCGGAGCATCAGCTTCGGGTTTTGTTTTAGCTTTGCTATTCCTTTTTTAGAATTCCGCTTTCAACACTTTGACCCAGGAGTTTTAATGCGTAATCCCAGATAAAATCAGAACCTTCGCTAATCATACTTTTAGTTGAAAACACCCGCTCATATTTAACATCATACTCTCTCCAGGTGCCTCCCCGATTGGATACATTTTGCAGCAGAGGTTCCAGCTTGTCCAACGTACGGGCAAACTTTGCTTCCGCTGTTTCACCCGCTTCAAACTCCTCCCAAACAGCCAGTAAATCCTTTCCCTGATTACCTGGAAGCATCCCGAAAATCCGCCGGGCAGCCAGCAGCTCCTCTTCGCTGTTATCATGACTTTTTAGTGTGTCATACATAAAGGTATCACCCGCATCAATCTCTACAATATCGTGGATCAGCACCATTTTAAGCACTTTTAGCAAATCTATCGGCTCGTTGGAGTAGTCGGACAGAATCAATGCCATCACCGCCAGATGCCAGCTGTGCTCAGCATCATTTTCGCGCCGGTCGCTGTTAAAGAGCTTAGTGCGCCGCTCAATATATTTCACCTTATCAATCTCTTTGATAAAATTGATCTACTTCTCAAAGTTTTCAGTATGCTTCATCTTCCTTGCATTTTTATTATTCTGCAAAGATAAGCAAGCTATTTCTGCCCGCCCCACTCCATCCCTATTATTTAGAGAGATTTAATTATCCCGGTGAGAAAATATTTTATATATTTGTGATTCACTCAAGTTAATCAGCTCTTTTTTCACTTAAGCTTAAATCCTATGACTGCAAACGCACCATTCAGACCCTCAATTGTTTTCATCAACAAAAAGCCCATTGAAATTACTGACGACATCCATTTCAGCCGGATAATGACAGAAGATCCGATTCAGTTTCACAAAGCTCTGCCCTTTTATCACCCGACCTCCCTATTTTCCTTGCCAGGCCTCGCGCAAAAGCTGGGAGTAAAAAACATTTTCATCAAAGATGAATCATCCCGCTTCGGGCTGGATGCATTCAAAGGGCTGGGTGCAATTTACGCCATGTACAAAATTTTGGAAGAACACCCGGAAAT
>CAYPPC010000089.1:0-4207 GCA_964412435.1 uncultured Paludibacter sp. | reverse complement strand
AACACTTTTGTCACTGCTACCGACGGAAATCACGGCCGAGCTGTGGCGCGGGCAGCCCGCTATTTTGATCGGCGTGCTTTTGTTTATGTTCCCCGGGATACCAGTGAGCAGCGTATCAATGCAATTAGCAGCGAAGGTGCTATAGTTGAAAAACTGGATGACAACTATGATGCCTGCTGCAATTATGCCTCACTGATGGCTCACCAGAATGGCTGGCAACTGATACAGGATACGGTGATGTCCGGTTTTGAAGAGATTCCCGCATTAATCACAGCCGGCTACCGCACCATTTTTCAGGAGGTGGATGCACAGCTGGCAACTGATTTTGATTCTGCCAAAATTGACCTCTGTCTGCTGCAGGCTGGTGTGGGCAGTTTTGCCGGAGCAGGTATTGCACACTATCTGGCTAAGAAGCTGACAGTAAAACCGCAATTTGTACTGGTAGAACCGCTCGAAGCTGATGCTTTTGTTAACTCTCTGCAGCGTGGCACCTTGTCAACATCTGTTGGAAATGCTCAAACCATTATGGCCGGACTCAACTGTGGCACTCCCTCAGCCGGAGTGTGGAATCTAGTGCGCGCCGGAGCTGACGCAGCCATCGCCATCGATGACTTTTTTGCCCGGCAGGCGATCAGAGAACTCTATTTCCCGGACGAGAAAGACACCCGCATTGTAGCTGGCGAATCAGGTGCAGCCGGACTGGCCGGTCTGCTTGCTTTGCTGCAAGATGAAAACCTCCGGGAGACGCGTGAGTTTTTAGAAATCAAAAACTCAAAAAACATTTTGATAATCAACACAGAAGGCATTACTGATGAGGCGATGTTTCACTCCATTGTCGGAGACAAAGAGTATCTGCGCTAATATCAACCTGATAGATTAACCTCTAAAAACTACAACTATGAACTATACCGGCAACAGTGATACACTGATCAACCATTTTTTCAATATGGTGCTAATCGAAACTCCCAAATTCACACTCCGAATCTGGGATGTAGCAGTCATAGCCATAGTCATTCTGTTGACTTCAGTTGTTCTGAGATTGATAAAACGAGCTATTCTACGCCACGACACAATTGATAAGGGGAAACAATACTCTCTCTATAGCCTGAGCCGTTACATCATTATTATTTTTGTAATAATCTGGATACTTCAATACGTTGGTATCAAAGTTACTCTTCTTTTGGGTGGTTCTGCAGCCCTTTTAGTGGGTGTGGGGCTTGGTCTTCAGAATATGTTCAGCGACTTTGTCTCCGGAATAATTCTATTAATGGATTCAAGCATCAAAGTTGATGATATCATTGAGGTAAACGGTTTAGTCTGCCAGGTAAAACGCATCAAGCTGCGCACCACCCAGGTGCTCACCCGTGACGACAAGTACATATTGCTACCCAACTCATCACTCACAAAAAACAACATTATCAACTGGACCCATAACCTGGAAAAATCCCGTTTTGATGTGGACGTGGGTGTGGCCTATGATACTGACACGCAGCTGGTAAAACAGCTATTGCTTGAGGTAGCAAAAGCGCACAAAGAGGTTCTGGACGATCCGAAACCTTTTGTGCGCCTGATAAATTTTGGAGACTCTTCGGTAAATTTCAAGCTCTACTTCTGGACTCAGAATATCTTTCGCGTTGAAAACGTAAAAAGTGATATCCGGTTTATGATTTACGACAAGTTCAAGGAGAACAGAGTTGAAATTCCATTCCCGCAGCATGTGATCCACAAAGCTGAGGAAAGATAGATACTCTCTGGTATCTCTGACTTTTTAGTATCCCGGGTTTTGCTTTAGGTTTTTATTTCTTTGCAACTCATCAATTGGAATGGGAAACAACAAATGCCGCTCCCTGAAATTATATCCCCAGGGGTTGGTTGCACCAACTACATCCACAAACAGAGCTTTTCCCCGAGACGACTTAGAGGTAATGGGATACTTACGCGTGCGCTGGATATCCGGCCAAATGGTCATCTCAAAGGGGAGTTCCCGCATTCTTTCCAACCAAACTTCTTCAACAAACTTTTGCTTACTCAATGATTTCAAACTGTTTTGAATAACCGCTGTACTGGTATTTACATATGCTCTTCTGCGCACAGTAGTCAGATAGTTAACTGCTTCCTGTGTTACACCCTCACTTTCCGCTATCGCCTCAGCTGTCATCAACATAACATCCGGATAACGATAAATGGAGCCTGCTCTAAAGCTTTTACCCGTTACACCCATTGCATTCGAATCAAACCAATACCATGGTGATTTAGCAAAAGATTGAGTAACAATGATTCCACCAGATAGAGTATAAGAATACTTCGAATGAAAAAACTGACGTTCGTGCATCCTTAAATCTGGAACAGAATCATATACATTCAGATACTCCTGCACCGGACGATAGCCATTATTAGTTATATCATACTTGAACAGACCCCAGGCAGCAGCTCTGTTCGGCATTGAGTGTGCTGTCAGAAAGTTGGGAGCATAAGAGGGAGACTGATAAAGAAAAAGAAACTCACTAAATGCAGGTGTAGGTTTTTTCAGTCTATTATAAGCGCTTTCAAGCCCTAAACTAATATCATGAAGTGTCATACCGTGTAAACCGCTGCCAATAATACTCTTACCCACAATTGCAGCTTCTGCATAATGATTATTTTGCAAAGGATAACCGCTCATAGTGAGATATACGTCAAGCAAAACTGTCTGAGCAGTAGTTTTTGTAATTTTAAATTGATTTCCACCAAAAGAATCATCCGGCACTATTGATATAGCAAATTCCAAATCTTTCACAATCAGATCATAAACCTCCTGCAAGGAGTTCCTCTTGCTTAAAATCTTATTTCTTGAAGTGTAAGGTTCTTGAACCAATGGCACTCCACCAAATGTTTTAGCCAGATAGAAATAATTAAAAGCTCTGAAAAAACGTGCCTGAGCTATCATTTCATCTTTTAATTCATCACTCATAGTGGGCGATTTGGCTATACCAACAATTGCCCGGTTTGCCAAAAGAATGGCATCGTATGGCTCATTCCACATTTTATTTAGCTCTGAGCTGACATTTTGGGAGTTAATGCTTAGTTTTTGTGCATGCCCGGCCATCTCTGCCTGTCCTTTAAATTCATTATCGAAAAAACCGGACATATACCCTCCGTATCCCGCTGTGGGAGCATCATGAACAGTCGCATCCACATAAAAACGGGGAGTTCCGATCAGATACAAAGAATCAATAATTTGCTGTGATTTTTGCGGAGTTGAAAAAATTTCTTCCGGCAGTACATCTTTAGGATCTATGTCACCATCCTTAGACTTACCTCTGCACGAGAAAATTGCAAGTGCAACAATTAACAGAACTGACAAACGAATAGTTGTTTTCATCATTAAAATAGTTTAAGTTAAGATCTATGTAAGCAGGAGATGCACCTCTCCTCACTAAATATGAAAACAACAAAATGAGCCGGAATGTTTTAAATGATCCAATGAATCAACATTCCGGCTACTGTCTGATACTAAATTAAAAAAGAGACCGCTACTGCTAAAGCGTTATAAAAACTGAGTGTAAAAGCTATTTTACCGGATAAAACTCCGCACTGTTCAAATAATCAAAGCTTTTTTGTACACTTTCAAAAGGTGTGAAATTATATTTTTCAACTTCTACTACAAAATCTTTTGTTCCGGCTGTTTCAGCATGCTTAAAGATTGCATCAAAACCAACCATTCCACTCTCACCTAACTCTTTATGATCTTTGATATGCAAAAGCTCAAAACGCCCCGGGTAGTTTTGGAAATACTCAACCGGACTTTTCTGACCCATCACTGTCCAGTAAACATCCATCTGGAAAAAAACTTTTTCCGGATCAGTATTTTTCAACATAAAATCATACATCAGCTCCTCTTCAATCTTCTGAAACTCAAATGCATGATTGTGATAGCCAAAGCGAATGCCGGCAGCATTACACTTCTCTCCCACCTCATTATAGTAGTCGCAGTAGATTTTCAAATCTTCCAATGTTTTGGGTGTTGGCATCCACGCCGTTACAATATACTTCACCCCGGCCTCCTGATGAGCAGCAATTGCCTCTTCCCACCAGGCCCACACTGCTTTCCAGTCTGTTTCTGCCGGATCGGCAGCCAGTGACCTGCCTGCGTGTGATGAGAGTGATATTAAGCCGTGAGCATCGAGTGCTGCTTTATAATCAGCAGGTGACATACCATAAAACTGAC
>CAYPPC010000088.1:0-10798 GCA_964412435.1 uncultured Paludibacter sp. | reverse complement strand
TTCAGCAAGCGGCTCTCAGTGCAATTGATGGTGAGCGGAAGAAACACTAAAATGGTGTCTCTGGACAACTATTTTGTCGACAGAGAAAACACTCCGCTTGACGAAAATGGCAACTGGGACTTCGAGACAATCTATGCACTCGATCTGGACTTTTTTCACCGGCAGATGAAACAGCTTCTGAACGGAGAAGAGGTTGAACTGCCATTCTACAACTTCGAAAAAGGGAAACGTGAATTCCGCGGAGAAATGCTGAAACTGGAAGATGACAACCTCCTTATCCTGGAGGGCATTCACGCGCTGAATCCCATTCTCACCGAGGGCTCTGCTGACGAAGCTCTTTTTAAAATATACGTTTCGGCGCTCACAACCATCTCCATCGATGAGCACAACTGGATACCAACAGCAGACACCCGTTTGCTCAGAAGAATTATCCGGGACTACAGATATCGCGGCTATTCGGCAAGAGACACCATTTCCCGCTGGGACAGTGTTCGCCACGGCGAAGATAAATGGATTTTCCCATATCAGGAAAATGCGGATATCATGTTTAACTCTGCTCTTATTTTTGAGCTGGCCGTGCTGAAGCGGCACGCCATCCCTGTTCTTGAGCAGGTACCCAAATACTGTGAAGAGTACACCGAAACACACCGGCTGTTGCGTTTCCTTCGCTACTTCAATGCCATTCCAGACAAGGAAATTCCACCCACTTCGCTCTTGCGTGAGTTTGTTGGAGGCAGCAGCTTTCAGTATTAACACATTAACCTTAACTACTATTCTGAAACCCAGCAGAAAGTAGCAAGTTATAATAGCCGACGGGATAGTGTAAAACTAACTTACACTATCCCGTTGGCCACACCAGCCATTTTGTCACCCACCCACTAAGTGGAAATGCCACCTTGGAGCACCCAGGCTCACTCAAAACAAATCACATCAAAAACACAACCAACAAACACGCCAAAATGTCACCCATTTTCCGGTGGTATCGTATTTGCTTTATATTGTGTGTAAACGAAAACAAATAAAAAATAAAATAGAAAGGAAAAAGATTATGACATTAGTAAGATTTACAGGCAACCCTTTGCTCGATCGCCTGTTCGACAGCGACGTTTTTGACTGGACTAACAAAAACTACTCAAAAACAAACACCACATTACCTTCGGTAAATGTGAAAGAGAATGATGATCGTTTCGCCATTGAAGTAGCTGTTCCCGGTTTTAATAAAAATGATTTTAAAATCGAGATTCACAACGATCAGCTCTCTATCTCATCTGAAAAAGAGGAAAGCAGCGAATCAAAAGAAGAGAATGAGCACTACACCAAGCGGGAGTTTAGCTATCAGTCTTTCTGCCGTTCGTTCAATCTGCCACAAACTGCTGATGCAGAAAAGATTGATGCCTCTTATGAAAATGGCATTCTGACCGTTGTTATTCCTAAAAAAGAGGAAGCTAAACCGAAAGGTCCACGTGCTATTGAAATTAAATAATCAACAATATTACTGATTCAAGCGGGAACCGGATTATACCGTGTTCCCGTTTTTTAATAAAAAACAATGGAAACATTCAAAGATATCATCAACTCCGGCGTGCCGGTACTGATCGACTTTCACGCCACCTGGTGTGCCCCTTGTAAAGTGATGTCACCAGTGGTTGAAGCGGTGGGAAAAGAGGTTCAGGGAAAAGCACGTGTACTAAAAATTGACGTTGACCGCAATCCGGCACTTTCCCAGGCTTACCAGATACGCTCAGTACCAACTTTTATGATTTTTAAAAACGGTCAGGTAGTGTGGAGACAATCCGGAGGTGTCGAAAAGAACTCTCTTTACAACACTTTGATGAGTTTTGTTTAGAAAAAAGAGTCTCTGTTAAAATTAATTTGTACATTTGTAGCTGTCAATTCACTATAAAAAAAAACAAATTTATCTTATGAAACAGTTTCTTAAATACACCTTAGCCACAATCACGGGAATTATCCTTGTCTCACTTATTGGTTTTCTTCTCCTTTTTGGGTTAATCGGAGCACTGGCCAGCAAATCTGATTCTGTCGTAAAACCGCAGGATAACTCTGTTTATGAAATTAATCTTGACGGGAACCTCACAGAACGCTCTCAGGATGATCCTTTCTCCGGAGCTTTTAGCGGCGCTTTTGGCTCACAAATAAATGAAATTGGTCTGGATGACCTTTTGGCCAATATTAAAAAAGCAAAAGACAATGATAACATCAAAGGTATTTACCTCAGCGGCGGCTCTTTAGGTGGCGGTTTTGCATCTTTCAAAGAGGTGCGCGATGCGCTTATTGATTTTAAAGAGAGCGGTAAGTTTATTATTGCTTACGCTGACAGCTATTCTCAGCGAAGCTACTATCTGGTTTCTGTAGCCGATAAAATTTATCTTAACACCAAGGGTATGCTTGCCTTCCAGGGGATGGCCAGCAACATTACCTTTTTCAAAAACACACTCGACAAACTGGGTGTTGACATGCAAATTGTAAAGGTAGGCACCTACAAGTCGGCTGTTGAACCTTATATTCAAACGGAGATGAGTGCGGCTAACCGCGAACAGGTAACTGTGTTCACCAATACTCTGTGGAATAACATGCTGAGCGAAATTTCAGCTTCCCGCAACATTACTGTGGAGAAACTCAACGCTTATGCCGATGAGATGCTTACCTTTCAAAACACAGAAAAAATACTGGACTATAAAATGGTAGACTCTCTATGCTATGTTGACGGTATGGAGGATGTGCTGAAAAATGCAGTGGATGTCTCCGAGTTTAAAAAGGTAAAAATGATCAGCCACAAGCAGATGAACAAAGTAAGCAGCTCAGAGAAAATGCAGAAGGATAAAGTAGCCATCCTGTATGCTGTGGGTGGCATTGATGCCGGTTCAAATCCTTTAGCCTCCGGTGGTATTGATTCTGAAAAACTGGTGGGCAGCATCAATAAACTGAAAAAAGACAAGGCAGTGAAAGCCGTTGTATTGCGTGTTAATTCACCCGGAGGAAGTGCTTACGGCTCCGAACAGATTTGGTATGCCATTACGCAACTTCAAAAAGAGAAGCCGGTTATTGTTTCTATGGGTGACTATGCGGCATCCGGTGGTTACTATATCGCCTGCTCGGCCGATACTATCATCGCACAACCCGGAACACTCACCGGTTCAATTGGTATTTTCGGTACAATTCCTAATACAGCCGGATTGAATAAAAAGATCGGTCTCACTTTTGACGGAGTCAAAACTAACAAAATGAGTGATGCGATCAGCACCAACCGCCCCTTCACACCCGAAGAGCGCGATCTGATGCAGGCTTATGTAAACGAAGGCTACGAACTATTTGTAAAACGCTGTGCTGAAGGACGCAATATGGATATTGACGAACTCAAAGCAATTGCTGAAGGACGGGTATGGACAGGTGAAACAGCCCTTGAGCTTGGACTTGTGGATATGCTGGGCGGAGTGAATGATGCCGTAAGAGTAGCAGCTGAAAAAGCAGGACTTGAAAATTATATGGTAAAAACTTATCCTGAAAAGGAAGATTTTATGACCCGTCTGATGAAAGATCTGAATACCGGTATAGAAACCCGTTTCCTGAAATCCAGACTGGGTGACGAAACCTACAAAGTGCTGCAACATATAGAAGAACTTAAAGAGATGAATGGCATCCAGGCTTTAATGCCCTATCATATCACCTTCAACTAAAACATTTCGAAAGATATTGCAAAACAGCACCCCTTTTCGATAAAAGAGGGGTGCTGTTCGTTTTAGAACCACTCTGTAACTCACCCGTATAGTCACTCCAAACCTCTCTATTTTTCGAAATAATTTCATTATCTTTGTTATTCTCATGGCAAAACCGCATAAAAATATCATTTACTGGCTATTTTCCCTGCTCTATGGGCTTATAACCGGATTTCGGAATCTGCTTTTTAACTGGCGGATTCTGCCTTCGCGCAGTTTTCCGTTACCCGTTATTTCTGTAGGGAATCTGGCTGTAGGCGGCACCGGCAAAACACCACACACCGAACTGCTAATCAGGGAGCTCAGTGATGATTGGAAAACAGCTGTTTTGAGCCGCGGCTACAAGCGTAAAACAAAGGGTTTTCACGTAGCACGCCTCAATGACACCGCCGATACTATTGGAGATGAACCATATCAGATGTATATCAAGTTTCCGCACATCATCATGGCGGTGGATGAAAAGCGGGTGCACGGAATTCGTGAAATTCTGGATATGAAACAGGGAGTAGAACTAATTTTGCTTGACGACGCATATCAACATCGTTATGTGAAACCCGGTTTGTCTATTCTGCTGACAGACTACCACAATCTCTATAGCAATGACTGGTTGTTACCCTTTGGCACCCTCCGGGAAAATGCACGCAACAGCCGCAGAGCAGATATAATTATAGTCACTAAATGTGACAAAATTCCGGAAAAAGAGGAGAAAGAGCTGATTCGGGAAAAACTTAAAATAAGGAATCATCAACAGCTCTTCTTTTCAAGTTTTAAATATGGCGATATTTACCCGGCTGAAAAACACGTCAGCCCCAAACAGCCAGTCAACGGAGTGACCCGGTTGTTTTTACTTACCGGCATTGAAAAACCACAGGATATGCAGCGTTATCTGTCGGCAAAAAGCAGTGACATAGTGGGTTTCTTCTTTCCAGATCACCACGATTTCACAGCTCAGGACATCTCCTGGCTTGAAAACAGCGTTGAATCGCACAAAGGAGACAAAATGATTGTTACAACAGAAAAGGACTATGCCCGGTTAAAGTCTAAACAACTGCCCGATATCATTCGCGATCACTTGTTTATTCTGCCGGTTGAGGTGAAAATAGCATATAACGAACAAGAAATATTTATCAATAAAATTAAAGATTATGTTAGCAAAAATTCAGGAAACGGCTGATTTTATCAAGTCGAAAATGGACAAGCTTCCAAAAACAGGTATCATTTTAGGTACAGGATTAGGTAATTTAGTTACGCAAATTGAGGATGCGGTTGAAATTCCTTATGAAACTATTCCAAACTTTCCCGTGTCAACGGTTGAGGGTCACAGCGGAAAGCTCATCTTTGGAAATCTGGGTGATGTATATGTAATGGCCATGCAGGGTCGTTTTCACTACTACGAAGGATATAACATGAAAGAGGTAACCTTCCCGGTGCGCGTTATGAAAGCAATCGGTGTTGAGAATCTCCTGGTTTCAAACGCTTCGGGTGGTGTGAATCCCGACTTTGAAATTGGCGATATCATGATCATCAACGACCACATCAACTTCTTCCCCGAGCACCCGCTGAACGGTAAGAACTTTGAAGAGCTGGGCACCCGCTTCCCCGACATGAGTGAAGCTTACAGCAAAGAGCTGATTGACAAAGCGAAAGCAATTGCTGCACGCAACAATATCAACGTGGTTGAAGGTGTATATGTTGGTGTTACCGGACCCACTTTTGAAACCCCTGCCGAATATAAGTTTTTCCGTGTTATCGGAGGTGACACAGTAGGTATGAGCACTGTACCCGAAGTAATTGTTGCCAATCATGCCGGTATCCGTGTCTTTGGTATGTCTATCATTACCGACTTGGGTGTTCCCGGAAAAATTGTAGAGGTGACTCACGAAGAAGTACAAAAAATTGGAAACAAGGTTCAGCCGCTGATGACTCAAATCATGAAAGAGCTGGTTGCTGAGTTATAAAACAGGAACAAATGACCCACACAGAGCTGGCCGGCAGCAAAGAGTATGAACTGATCGAAGAGCTTGACATCCGGGATGTTAAGAGCTTCGTTGTGCGCGAACTGAGTCAACACAACACCTGGTCACTTATTATGAAAATGTATCAGGCTGCATCAATGCTTCTGATCGGATTTCTCTTATTCAGAGCTGTAATGGCCTGGCTCCATGCGGGACAAACCCGTTATTTGCTATGGGTCGGGCTGGGGATCCTTTTTAGCTTTACTTTGCTGATTGTAATTCACGAAGTGATTCACTATCTGGCATTTTTGCTGGTTGGTGTGCGCAAACTCTCCTTTGGCATGAATCTCAGGAAATTTATATTCTATGTTCAGGCAGATAAAGAGGTAGTGAATTACCGGCAAATGAAAATTGTAGGGTTGGCTCCACTTGTTGTTGTGGCAGCTGCTGCTACCATAATGGCATTGCTCAATTTTGGTGGTCCGCTCTATTTTGCCGGGCTCACCGTGCTGTCAATTCACAGTCTTTTCTGTGCCGGCGACCTGGGCATTCTCTCTTTCTTCGAGAACCGAAAAGAGCATGAGATTGTTACTTATGATGACAAGCAAGCCGGAAAGGCTTACTTTTATAAAAAACGGATACAAACAAAATAATAAACTCCGCCCTGCAAGAGGATGGAATTGACTATGCACAAAAATATAGCTGACATTCGAATCAATTACTCTCAAAAAAGTCTCGACGAAAAAGATGCAGCCCGTGACGCCATTGATATGTTTGAAATATGGTGGGATGAAGCAGTTTCTTCAGATATAACCGAGGTAAATACCATGACAGTGGCTTCAGTAGATGAAAACGGACACGCCGATGCACGGGTAGTTCTGCTCAAAGCCTTTGATAAGCGTGGTTTCGTATTTTTCACAAACTACGACAGCACCAAAGGGAAACAGATGGAAGCGAACCCAAATGCAACTCTTGTCTTTTTTTGGAAAGAATTGGAACGTCAGGTACGCATACGGGGTAGCGTAGAACGAACCAGCGTTCAGGAGAGTGTCGATTATTTCAACAGCCGCCCCGAAGGGAGCCGACTGGGCGCCTGGGCCTCCACACAAAGCCTGGTTGTTGCCGGCAAAGGGTGGCTCAAGGAGACATTCGATTACTATAACGAACGTTTTAAGCGTGGTGTTATTCCAAAACCACCCCACTGGGGAGGCTACCGCATAGTGCCTATATCCATAGAATTCTGGCAAGGGCGCCCCAACCGGCTGCACGACCGGCTGCTTTATACCTTACAGGAAGACGGCAGCTGGAAAATTGAGCGACTGGCACCCTAAATGGCAATTCGGATGCTATTCAATGGCGAGTTTGTTGTTCGAGTAAAGAATATCGGAAGAATGCGATGTTCGTAGTTGTTCTTGATGGCTCTTTTAGTGAGTGCCTACAAAAAAAGAACGCTCAAAGCCAAAAATCAGCGCAGCATTTATGAAAATCCTTATCGCACCCCTCAACTGGGGACTGGGACATGCCACGCGTTGCGTACCAATTATACGTAGAGAGCTGGCAGCCGGCAATGAAGTAACTATCGCTGCCGATGGGTACCCTTTGCAATTTCTCAGACAGGAATTTCCCGATTTGCCCTATTTCGAGCTTCCCTCCTATCCCATTCGTTACTCCAAAGGCAGATCCCAGGTGGGTGCTATGTTACGCTTTCTGCCGAAGCTGATTCGTGGAATCAAAAGAGAACGCCGCTGGCTGGCCGAATTACTGCGTAGTGAAAAGTTCGATAAGGTCATTTCCGACAATCGCTTCGGACTTCACAACAAAGAAGTTCAATCCGTTTATATCACTCACCAGGTCATGGTGAAAATGCCTAAACCACTTCGCTTTCTCGAAAAAACCGGCTATCTGCTACACAAAAACATCATTGAGAAATTCGATGAGTGCCTGATACCCGACTATGCTGAAAATGGCGGACTTTCCGGCGATTTATCGCACAAACATCCACTCCCTTCCAACGCTCGTTTTATCGGTCCCCTCTCCCGTTTCGAGGGTATGGAGATTCTACCATCTGCCACACATTACGACAACATTATTATTCTCTCCGGCGTGGAACCTCAACGCACAATATTCGAAAATGAAATGATGGAAAAATATCGTTTTAGCGATGAAAAGACCTTGCTCATTCGAGGACTGCCGGTCGAATCAGTTCAGATTAAAAAACTCGGACAGCTTGAAATTCGTTCACATGCTGACTCTGCAGAACTGGCCGCACTACTAAGAAACTGCCACAGAATAATCTCCCGCCCGGGTTACAGCTCTGTGATGGATTATGAAACACTCCGGGTTTTAAAAAAAGTACAATTTCACCCCACTCCGGGCCAAACTGAACAGGAATATTTAGCAGTATATTTGTCTCAGTAATTGTGACAAACATAAACTGCTGAACAATGAAAACAAAACAAATTTTACTGACCGGCGCATCCGGAACCATTGGGAGTGAAGTGCTCAGACAGCTCTATTCCCGCACTGATATACAACTGACTATTTTTGATATAAAATCTAAAAAGAGCGAGAAGCTTTTTCGAAAATTTAAAGAGAGAGTTGAAGTAATATACGGTGACATCACCAATATCTCTGACGTAAACTCTGCTGTTAAAGGCAAAGACGTGATTATCCACCTGGCTGCCATCATCCCTCCTCTCGCTGATGGACAGCCGGAGCTGGCTGAACACATCAATGTTGGTGGCACCCAAAATATCCTTCAGGCTATGAAAAATCACGCTCCCGAAGCTATCATTCTTTACAGCTCCTCCGTTTCTGTATATGGCGACAGGGTCGAAAACCCCAACATCAGAGTTGGAGATGCACTAAAGCCCAGCGCTGGGGATGAATATGCCGTAACCAAACTGAAAAGCGAAGAACTAATTCAAAAGTCTGGACTTAAGTACAGTATTTTTCGGTTGGCAGCCATCATGGGCAGTCACAAAATATCGAAGCTGATGTTTCACATGCCACTCAATACTACTATGGAGATTTGCACGCCTGCAGATACGGCACGCGCCTTTGTTAACGGAGCAAACAAAACTGAAATTATCAATGGGCTTATTCTCAATATCGGAGGTGGTCCCACCTGTAAAACTAGTTATAGAAGTTTTTTGGAGCGCTCTTTCAGTATTTTTGGTTTGGGAAAACTCAACTTTGCTCCCTACACATTTGCAACCCGTAACTTTCACTGTGGTTATTACGCCGACGGCGACGAAGCAGAGGGTATACTTCAATTCAGACGCGAGACACTGGAGGATCTCTATGAAAGCATGAGTTGCAAGTTAACACTTTATAAAAAACTTAACGCAAGTGCATTCAGGTACTTCATCAAAAAATATTTAGAAAAACTATCGGAACCTCTGAGGGCTGTTAAAAAGAAAAACCGCCCCATGATGGAACGGTTCTTCGGATTATCTTTGCAGTAAAACTACTACACAAAAGCACTACTTACTTTAGCTTGAGGCTTATAGGAGTAGCATTGCTGAGGTTGTCACTTACCGGACAGCGGCTTTCAACAAGTTCAAGCCATTTGTCAAGCGTCGATTGATCGGCATCGGTATCTGCGTTAATTTCAACCTCAATACCTTTGTAACCGGCTCTGTCTTCAGTGGGCTGTCCCATCACTTTTGCCGGATTGAGATTACCTGAAAGTTTAATTTCCAAAGACTTCAGTTCAAACTTAAGCTCACGTGCAACCACGTGGCACATCACATTCAAACATCCGGCAAAGGCTGCAAGTACATACTCAACAGGATTGGCAGCAGAATCAGATCCGCCAAGCGATTCCGGTTCATCAACAATGATTTCAAAGTTTCTTGCTTTCACAACAGTTTTAGCAGGAGTTTCACTCTTTGCAAAAACTGTAAAATTAATATCTGACATTTTTAATGTTGTTTTTAAGGGTTTATAAATTAAATCTTATCTAGTGATTGTCTAAAGTCAACAATTATGTCATCGATATGTTCAATCCCTACAGATACTCTTAACAAACCTTTTTCAACACCGGCCTGTTTCTGAGCTTCAGGCGAGAGCTGTTCATGCGTTGTTGAAGCCGGATGTATAATCAAGGTTTTGGTGTCGCCCATATTGGCCACGTGGCTAACCAGCTTCAACTCATTAATCACTTTATCGCCATTACCCTCATCACCTTTCACTTTGAAAGTAAGAATACCACCGGCTCCTCTTTTCAGATATTTTTGTGCATTTTCGTAATACTCACTGCTCTTTAGCCCGGGATAATTTACATACTCCACTTTCGGATGATTTTCGAGCCATTCTGCCAGCTTTTGAGTGTTCTCAACGTGGCGCTCCATACGCAGCGAAAGGGTTTCAAGTCCCTGCAACAATTGGAAAGAGTTAAACGGACTGATTGCCGCTCCCCAGTCACGCAATGCTTCAACACGTGCTTTAATAGCAAAAGCTATATTTCCAAAGGGACTGCCGGCACCAAACACATCCCAGAATACAAGTCCGTGATAGCTGTTATTAGGCTCAGTGAATACCGGGAACTTACCATTTCCCCAGTTGAAATTACCGGCATCTACTATAATCCCTCCCATACTGGTTCCATGTCCGCCAATCCACTTGGTTGCACTCTCTACTACGACATTGGCGCCATGCTCAATGGGTCGGAAAAGATAACCGCCGGCTCCAAAAGTATTATCTACAACCAGAGGGATACCGTGTTTTTGGGCTACGGCTGCAATGCCGTCAAAATCCGCCACACTCAAATCCGGGTTCCCGATAGTTTCAATATAAATCGCTTTGGTATTCTCATCAATCAGCTTTTCAAAGCTTTCTGGCTCATCGTTTTCAGTAAATTTCACGGTAATCCCGATGCGTTTAAACTGATTGCTGAATTGATTATAAGTTCCGCCATACAGGTGAGAAGAGCTCACAAAATTATCACCTAAATCTAAAAAGGTATTGAGTGCGATAAACTGAGCTGAATGCCCCGAAGCGGTTGCCAGAGCTGCTACACCACCCTCTAATGCCGCTACTCTTTTTTCAAAAACATCTGTTGTTGGATTCATCAGACGCGTGTAAATATTGCCAAACTTTTTAAGG
>CAYPPC010000087.1:5226-10801 GCA_964412435.1 uncultured Paludibacter sp. | reverse complement strand
AAAGGAAGTTTACCCTGTACTGTCGGGCGTTCAGCAATCATTGTTGCCAAGCCACCAAAAGTAGAAAGAGGTTCTTTAGTTCCTTCCGGTTCCCAGTTATTGCCGGTATTAGAGAGTACAGGGCGGTTAGCCGGGTTGCGGTTACCACCGGAGAATGCACGCTCCAACAATTTCTGATAATTCTCCTGAATATTAAAGTTGTCCGTACCGGTGTTATAGCTCATAAAACGGCTCTGACCATGCTCACCCCAAAGACATAGGTTCATTTCCTTTCTGTTTTCAGTATTCATAGCCGTCCAGTTACGGTTCATTGTTACAATCCACACTCCCTGGTAAACTCCATCAGTTTGACCTACCTCCTGAGCTGTAGCAATTGAGGTGGGAGCACTTGTGAAAGCAAAGTCACCACCTGAGTAGTTCAGCATCAGGTCAATGGTTTTTTCAGCCGGTTTATGACCATAATAGAGAGAGCCTTTATTTCCACTTGTTAAACCAGAAGATAAAGTATAGAGTCCGATATGGAAATTATCGAAACCTTTCTCATCAGCAATACGGAAAAGCTCCTTGTGGAAAGCAATTACTTCTGCATTTGAGTAGCTGTAGTCTTCCCAGTTGTAGTTAATACCGTCCATACCCAGGTACATCAGCGCATTAATCATAGGCTCTGCATACTTAAATGTACCGTCTGTATTTTTAGAAGTAATCAGGCTTGTATAATCCAGGTCACCGCTTCCGGGTGTCCATGATTCAAAAAACTTGATACCGCTAAAAATGTCTGTACCGTGCTTGTGAGCAGCATCAACCCATGATCCCGGAGCCTGGAACAATCCGTGGTTCCATGATCCAAAGAGATGGGTGTATTGCCACATTGAATAGGGGTCGTTATTGAATAAAGATGATGGGTAACCACCATTGCCTTTACCAATACCGGTGGGCAGGTTCATCCATAATTTACGTTGCGGTTTAATGGATGGGTCAACTTGTTTGTCCTGATTGTACATCACGCTGCGCGGACGCACGTGTGAGCGGGCAAACTCAATGTCGAATCCAAAAACATCGCGAAACTCCTGATCTGTCGGATAATTTCTCCCTTGCTGGAGAGCATCATAGAACAGGTTTACCATAGCAACATCCTCAAACGGAGTCCAATCGAAAATCTCTTTCGAAGCAGTTTCCGAAGTTTGTGCCTTGGCAGCAAATGTAAATGAGCTTAGCATAAAAACTGCCAAAAGACTCATTAAAAAACTTTTTCTCATGATTTGTTTGTGTTATTAGTTAATAAAAAGGGGTTTAATATTTAAAAGTTGGGGCTATCATAGTCCCACCAGAGACGTGTTCCCTGTTGGTCCGGACCACCCAGAGCCGGAACTCCTGTGTTGGCAATATCATTTCTGGTAGATTCCTGATCGGTTCCCGAGAAAGGAATACGACGAATAATATCACCTTTAATGATTGAACCGTCACCATCATCATGCACAACCGAATAAATTTTCGGATAACCGGTACGACGCAAGTCTGTCCATGCTGTATAAGAATTGGGATATCCTGCAATATATTTTTGTGTGATAATTTTCTCTAATTTTACTTCATTATCATCCGAGTTGTTCCATTTCACACCAATGTTGATAAGACTTGTAGCATTGTAATTTTTATCATATGGATCCTCGTAGTTTGCTTTTTTGCTCTCTTCAAGGTTCATATAATTACTTAAATTAGGAGTGTAAATATCCTTTTGAAAATTAATTGGCTCCCAGGTAACCTCGTCATAAATCTCAAGCTGAGTTGACATGTATGCCTTTTCAATTCCTTCTGTATAAAGGCTTTCTGCCGTACCACCCATCGACCAGCCGTGCAATGCACCTTCGGCGCGTAGGAAGAGTACCTCTGAAAGTTTAATTAAGAAGAGCGGCATCTGCAGTATTGCATCTGACGGACGAGAGTACGCAACACGGAAGTTCAAATCATAAGACTGATCTGACAGCATACGGATTCCGGCACGAAGACCTACGTAATCTCTATCAGCTTCAAAAATCTTAGTGGCATCATCTTTATTGATAATCGGATGTGAGTTTTTAGTAAACAGGAACTCAAGAGCCGGATGCTCAAATGATTTTAAAATAGACTCAAAAGAAGCATTCAAACGAGTATCATTCCACGTTTTTGATATTTCAATCAGTGGGTGCGAAAATCCAAGTAAAGCGGGTTGCAGCATAAACTGTTGTTTTTCTTCTTCGATAACTCCTGACTGTACGGCTTCTTCAGCCCATTTTTTAGCCAACTCGGGTTCGATTTTAACCGCATTTAAAGCCATACGCAACTTCAATGAATTAGCAAAACGTTTCCAGTACTCTATTCTGTCACCGGATTCATGAGAAACTCTGTCATATTGATTAATAATCATCTGAATTTCTGACTTATACCATTCCGGTTTGCTTTCGAAGTAGTCAAACGCAGCAACAATAGTATCAATATTGTTTACAATGGTTCCATAAATGGTATCCAGTGAGTTGTAAACATAAGGCGGCTCCTGCTTATTAGCCTTATAATCCACATAGGGGAAAGGTCCGTAAACGTCAGCCACTTCCTGAGCTGCCAGGTTGTAAATAAGCAGTGAAATAGCCTTGATTTCAGGGATAGAGTCAATTTGCGGGTGATTTAACACCGGTACAATAAAGTTCTGTACCTGCATAAATGCCCCCATAGCACCGCCGTTAAAATCCTGGCTGTTATAATAGGTCGATCTCATACGACCACCAAAATCCTGCGGAAGAGTCAAATAACCGGCATAGTTATCAATCTGCAGATTGTACTGATACTGATAAGCGTGAGATCCGGGCATATTTCCCTCTTTTCCACCACGTAATGAGTACTGTGCAGGCATAATCTGACCTAAAAGTTGTGTCTCACCCATTTTGGCAAGTGCTTGATGAAGGCCATCCTCTGTCACCTCATGTTTGTAGTTGATGATGTCTGCTTCACCTAAGTGCACTACCGTTTCACCCTCGATGGTTCCGGTCAGCAGTTCGGAACCTACCTCTTCGTTCACAAAGAGACAGGATGAAAAGAGAGCGCTGATAAAAATTGCAATTGTGCTGTATATAAATATTCTTTTCATGATTTCTTTTCTTTATCTTAAATTAAAAAGTAACTGACAGAGCCAGTCCCACTGAACGGGATGAAGGCATATTAAACACGTCAACATTACCCAAACTGTTTTGAGTTGAGATAGATGTATCCGGATCAACAGGGGCTTTGTTGTAAACGAAGAATAGGTTACGTCCTACTGCAGAGAGTGTCAGGTTTTTACTGTTTCCAAATACATTGCGGAAAGTATAGCCTAATGACACTTCGCGCAAGCGGAAGTTAGTGGCATCATAAATATACTGAGTGGCGTTAATATCACCTCCAATACCTTTGTAGTAGTTCTCAATGGAAGTGAGCTGACCATCAGGTGTTAGCATACCGGGTAATTCATGAACATCTCCGAAATCATCCGTGTAGCTGTAAGTTAATCCTGATTTATTATTTTCCCAGGCAATACGTGCATCAGCTGTACGCTGTGACAAACCCTGTTTATCTAAATAAGCTTCAGTAAAGGAGATTACTTTACCTCCAATTCTACCGTCAACTAAGAAATAGAAGTTAAAGTCTTTGTAGGAGAATGTATTGTTCCATCCTAATTGATAAGGAGAGTTCATATTACCCATGAAAACACCAAACTTGTTACTGCTTAATCCCGGTTTACCTTCATCGCTAAGAATGATTTTTCCATCTGCATCACGTGCAAAGTCGGTTACATAGAGGTCACCGTAGCTTCCGCCTTCGATGTATTTCACCTGTACCTTACCACCAAATCCAATTTGCTGCTCAATCAGGCTTTCTCTGCCATTCTTGTCGCGATAGGTGCTTAGAATTTTGTTATTGTTGTAAGCAAAGTTTACACCGGTTTTCCAGAGTAAGTCGCGGGTGATATTGAGCGCATAGCTCATAGTTGTTTCAATACCGCGGTTACGAATCACACCTGAGTTAACAGGTTTCGATTTACCTCTGTCGGCAACTAACAAGTAAGCATTATTCAATGTAGAATAGTAGAATGTCAAATCCCAGGTCAGAGCATTTCTAAAGAATGATGCGTCAAATCCGGCCTCAAACGATTTAGTTTTCTCAGGAATAGGATTTTCAAAATAAGAATAGGGTGACGGAACAACAGCACCTGTCAGCTGATTCACAGAAACAGCGTGGAACATAATGTTCGGAATCGAGTTACCCACCTCACTATAAGAACTGCGGACTTTCATGTAGTTCCAGAATGTTGGAAGTTCTACAAATTCGTGCATCAGTGAGTTCAAACCCAATGAGAAATAACCATAGTTATCAGGTGTTCCGCGATTTACCGCGAACTGTCTGAAAGCGCGATACCAGTCACGACGATAACTTCCTTCCAGGAAGAGATAATCTCTGAAACCAAGCTGTCCGGTAAAGAAAGCTCCTTCGTCCCAGTCAATGGTGCGGGAGTAGTTTCTGCCTCCGGTCAGTCCGGCCCAGGGCTCAAATACGTTAACAGCTGTAGGAATTATACGACGGTAAGCATCCTCAACAGTTGCACGACCTGCAATCAAAGACATATTGTCTGAGAATAAGTGGTGTGCAGTATATCCACCTGTTGCTGAAACAGAGAAATCGCCAAACTCATTGTTGTAGCTCAGCATCCAGTCGAGATAAAACTCATTGGTGTTGGAGCTGCCCATACGGAATTCACCGTAGTCAAGCATGGTTGACGGGAACTGTGTTGTTGCTGAAGTTTCTGTACGTGAGTTCGATTTTGAACGGTCAATACTGAAACGACCCTGTGCATTCAATCCTTCCATCAATTTCAGATTACCTGAAAGATAACCGTAAACACGCTCCTGCTTGTCAGTACGGTTAATCATATTGGTGAGCCAGTAGGGGTTATTCTGATCGGCTGATGTGTAGATCCAGTTTTGTTTGGGACCTTTCAGCTCGGTAGTACCAGTACGCCACTGATATCCATTTTCAGTTTTTGCGTAGTAGTCATAGTTGTTGGACATCCAGGTACCGTTTTCAATCATATAGTTCTCGCGATAATAGTCCATATCGATATTCCGCGGTGCAGTATACAGGTTGAACAGCGGGTTGAGTGAAGTACCTCCACCCGGACGGTTTTTAGTATCCTGGTTGATATAGTTAATGGCTGCATCTACTTTCAGACGCTCATTAAACAAGTTATAGTTTTGACGGAACGAAATGGTGTGACGGTTAAATTTATTATTCTCAACCATACCATTTGCATGCGTGTTACCGTATGAGAAGTAAGATTGAACAATTTTAGATCCACCGCTAACTGAAATCGAGTTGTTGATAGTAGCACCGGTTCCGAAGAAATCACTTACGTAATTTTGTGGGTCGCGCGTAAGGTTTTTAACACCCAGCTCTTCATTGGTCAAATCAGACATACGTTTGCCCCAGCTGTCAGCAGCCACACTTTGGGCAGCTGTGTTCACAGCAGCTCCGTAAATGTTTTGCATATTAGGTAAAATCATCGGGCGCTCAAAGG
>CAYPPC010000087.1:0-5216 GCA_964412435.1 uncultured Paludibacter sp. | reverse complement strand
AGATAGACCTACTGAAAGAGCACCGTCTTTACCTTTTTTCGTTGTAATAATCAATACACCGTTGGATGCAGCACTACCATAAAGAGCTGAAGCGTTAGCACCTTTCAGTACGTTAATGCTTTCAATATCATCCGGGTTAATTGACGAAAGTGCGTCAGTTCCTTCAGTTGCAAAGCTGTAACCAATAGCTTGTCCGCCACCAACACCTTGCTGGCCTTTCACCGGGTTACTCATCGGGATACCATCCACAACAATCAGAGGAGTGTTGTTACCCAGTACCGATTTGTTACCACGCAGCAAAATTTTGGAAGAACCTCCTGCTCCACCGGCGTTGGGAGTAATACTCAGACCGGCAGCTTTACCTTGCAGCGAGTTAATGAAGTTAGCATCCTGCACACGCATCAGCTCCTCATTGTCCATTTTCTGTGTTGCATAAGTCAGTGATTTTGATTTACGCTCAATACCCATAGCAGTAACTACCACCTCTTCGAGCATTTGAGTGTCATCCTGCAGCACAATGTCAAAGTTATCTTTTCCGATAACCGAAACTGTTTGCGCCAACATTCCGATGTAGGAAATTTCAATCTCTGCATTTCCCGGTACATTCGGCAATGAAAACTCACCATCGAAGTTTGTCTGAACTCCGTGAGTAGTTCCTTTTACACGTACAGAAACACCAATCAAAGGCTCTCCGGTCACATCAGACACAACACCTTTAATTGTTTTTGAACCACCGGCAGGCTGTTTTACTTCATTGAGTACATCCTGTCCGCTTTTTCCTTTTTTGAAAATAACAATCATCTTATTTTCAATCGAAAAATTGAGGTCTGAATCCAACACCTGACGCAATACCTGCTCAACACCTTCGTTGTTGAATGAACCGGAAACTTGTTTCTTTTCATTCACATCGTCAGTTTTGTAGATAATTGAATAGCCGGTCTGTTTTTCGACCTCACTCAGCACACTTTTCAAGTTCTGATTGTTGAAATTGTGCGTTATCTTTTGAGCATGCAGCGAAGTAATGCTGAATGCAAAAAAGATAAAGAGCCATAAGGCACTAATTTTCAAATTCTTCATTGATATTTAATTGTTTATTGTTTATTGAAATTATTTTTCCTGTATAAAATATTCTGTTCCCTTTTTATCAATCTTGATCTGCAGGATCTTCTCAAGTCCCAGCATCACATCATCGATCGTTTCGTTATTACGCAAGGAAAGGCTGAATTGTTTATCAGCCAGCGTTTTTGACATCAGGTGAATAGTTACATTATATTGCCTCTCTAACTTGATACCGAGTTCGGTTAAAGAAATATTATCATAAATTATATCATTGTTTATCCAACTGCCTGCATTTGAAATATCAAAGCTTGATTTTTGAACTTCTCCTGTCAGCCGGTTTATCGAGGCCGTTTCTCCGGGGTTTAGCTCAGTTACACTGCTTCCATTGAAAACATTCACTTTCCCTTCAAGAAGCGTGGTGGTAATATATTCATCATCCGGATAGGCAGTTAGATTAAACTTGGTTCCAATCACCTCAACACGGCAATCATCTGTTATAACTATAAATTTACCTCTTTTTTGCTCAGCAACATCAAAAAATGCTTCCCCGGAAAGACTTACCTGGAAGTTCTTTTTGTTCAGCTGCGAAGGATACTGAATGGTGGAACCTGCGTTCAGCCATACCAATGTACCATCAGCCAGAGTCACCTTACTCATCTGCCCCAACGGTGCTTCAATGGAAACATATTGTTGAGGTTTTATCTCAGTAGCTACACGCTGAAGAAAAAGTGTTGCACCCGCAACCAAGGCTACTACCGCTGCCACCGATAAATATTTCACCCAGCTTGAGAGCTGAAAAAATCTACTCCCGGCTGAGTCAGTATTCTTTACCGGCTCATCTTCGGTCAATATCAGTTTCTCCTGTATCTCTTTCCATTTTCGGGTCACCAAAGCATTTTCAACATAGCTCTCCTCCCATTCAGCCTCCCAGCTGCGGAAGTGCTGCATGTTTTCTTTGCTTTTTGAGATAAAGTCAAAAAGCTCCTTCTCTCCGGTGAAAGTAATCTCACCTTCAAAGTAACTTATTGCTAAATCTCTATTTATCTTCAAATCATCCATTCTCTCACTTTAAATTTGTACCTTAAAATGATATAACAACTTCAAAGGGAAATACCCAACCTCCGAAAGTGATTTTTATTCAATTTATTTTCAAAAGAGGCTGTTTTTCTTAAATTCTCTGATTTTATCTGAAATAAATAACCCGGGACAAATAATGGTTTGTCCCTACTTTTTTTATAAATGGGTTGAAAATGATTAGATTAGAAAGAAAAGTAAACAAAATCAGAGTCCCAGCCAGGCTAAAAATATGGCTATCAATTCAACGGGATAATTCTTTTCAAAATGTTGTTTGAAAGCTGAAATAGCTCTTGTTATATGTTTTTCTACTGCAGTAACTGAAATCTGAAGTCGTTCTGCTATTTCACGGTTCTTCAAACCCTCGCTTCTGCTCATTTCAAAAACTTCTCTGCAACGGGGTGGCAGATTGTCAAACACCAGGTTCACCTGTTCCAAAAACTCTTCAAACAGAAGTTTTTTATCGGTTTGTCCTAAAAAATCAGCATGATAAAGATGCTCCTGCCCCACTGAGATATCCTGAAAATTATTTTGATACTTCTCCACCACTGTACGGTGTTTCAGATAATTCAAACAGTTATTACGAACTATTGTAAAGAGAAGTGACGTAATTGATTCAGTCGTAAACTCAGTTCTTTTTTCCCAGAACTTCACAAAACTGTCCTGCACAAGGTCACCTGCATCATCCCTATCCGAAACAAACCTTGTTGCATATGCCAGCAATCTTGGATAATAATGATGAAAAAGCGTTTCAAACGCTTTTACGTTTCCCTGCTTTATTTCATTTATTAGTATTTTTGTGTCTTTCAAGTTCCTTTGTTCCTTAAAACTTAAACTGAGCTTATTTAAAAACAACTTTCGTTTTATAAGCTAAGAACAAAAATACAACAAATTATTTCATTTCCAATATTTGTGAGACATCTATTTAAATTACTTTTCGTTCAAAAAAAGCAGCAGGGACACTTTTTAACAATATCCCTGCTTCTTCCAAATTATCAATACTTAATCAATTTCTTAGTAATAATATTTCCTTCCCTATCTGTCAACCTCATCAAAAACATCTGAGCAACTAAATGACTCAAATCTATTGTATGAGTTCCCTGTGATAGATTCCTGTTAATCAAACTCCTACCGTTTACATCCATCAGAGATAAATCATAATTACCTGACGGAATGTTAAGTTGTAGTTGGTTATTTACAGGATTATTCACTGTGATGCCACTGTCACCCAGTTTGTCTGTTCCCACTGTGGAGTTAACTTCCAGGTCAAAATCATAGATACGACCTTTGTCTACCGGATCTTCACCAAGGTCATCATAACTGATCGGGCGCCAGCCATCGGTATAGACTACCCTCATCCGGGTTGTACCAAACTCTGAGAAAGAGGGAACTGTGATATCTTGTGAAATGTTCAGCACAATAGTTCCATTGTTGGTCTCTCTGTTTCCGATTATTGCAATTCTCTCGCCGCTTCCGTCAAATTTGTAGTCCTGATTCCAGTCCACTAAAATAATTGCCTGAGTCCATTCCAAACCATCATCTTCGAGGGCTGCATTAAGTTTCAATGTGAATGTATCTGCACGTTTCACACGTACTTTTGTATCTTTATGATAGGTATAGTGCGATTCAGGAGCTTCAGTTGCAATATATTCAATATTTTCAATACCGCCTACAGTCGAAGCATCAGTCACATATCTGTTAGGACCAACTTCTCTGTTTTCTTTCGGAATTACATAACCGATAATATATTCTGCTGATGTAAAAATACTGTTAGCCATACCTTCTTTGATAGCAATAGCTTTTAGCGTACAAGTTTCATCAAGCACAATGGGTTCAGTGTACAGTGTGGCACTTGAACTTGGTGTGGTTCCGTCTATGGTGTAATAGATGGCAGCTCCTTCTGTTGCTGTGCTTATAGTAACTGTCTGCTGCGGGCCGTAGCGACCTGCTTCAAGTGAAAACACCGGCTGCTCAACCAACTCTACACCTGCTTCAGTAAAACTGTCGGCACCATCCGTCAACCAATCCAATGAGAAGTTGAGGAAGTACATTTTATACGGTACTGATTCATCTTCTTCGAGATAAACACCAATAGTTCCATCAGGTAAAATAGTGATAGAAGAGTAAGCAGATTCACCTTCACACAATGTTTTTTTCACCGGCCAGCTTGTGGCTTCGTCGTAGCTGATCCACATGCTTACGTTCGTACGGTTGCTTGCATTGGGTAATGTATGTAAAATTCGGTCTTTATCATATCCGTCCAGAGTTGAGGTGTAACGCACAATATCAGCATCACAGGCATTGCCCCAGATTTCACTCCAACTGTTTTTAGGACCCCAGGTAATACCACGGTCTGTAGATTTTGCCCAGAGGCGGTAACCGGAAGTACGGCTGCTGATCAACACAGTACCGTCATTCAATTCAACCACTTTCGCTTCATCTCCTGATTGCATCGCTTTTTCTGATACGTTCCAGGTTTCACCCTCATCGTCTGAATAAACAATGTAGTTGTTCAGGTTGTAGTTTGATAATGTTTCTCTTACTGCAATTACAGCCATAATGCGTCCGTCGCGCAACGTCAGGCCCCTACCCGATCCAAAGAAAGAGGATTGCCAGTTTTTACGTACCGGATCATTGCTCTCACTGCCATACAACATAGGTGTGATGTCTCTCGGAGCAGTCCAGGTAACACCATGATCATCGCTAGTGCTAATATAATGGCGCAAAGGATTATTAGCACTTGCACCCCACAGACCAACACCACCTACATACAAGGCTACCAGTTTTCCACTGTTAGTTTTTATAAGAACTGCATCACCATAACCTTTGTTACGTCCTTGTCCTTCAGCAATGGTAACCGGTTCTGACCAGGTTTTACCACCGTCGGTACTACGACGCGCCAGGATATCAATGTCCTCAGGCAAGTCAACTGAGTTATATTTACGTTTGTCCGTAATAACCACTAAAGATCCGTCATCTGCTGTGATAATAGCAGGAATACGGTAGTTGGCTGAACCATAATCACCGGGTGCAAAAACAAGTGTACGTCTTAATAACACTTCGCGCTTTCCGGCCGGATTTCC
>CAYPPC010000086.1:9790-10967 GCA_964412435.1 uncultured Paludibacter sp. | reverse complement strand
TTGCTCAGCATCTTTAATCATAGCCTCGCTCGCATACATATAAACCTCTACACGACGGTTCAGTGCACGACCTTCAGCTGTTTCGTTGCTTGCAACCGGAATCTGATAGTCTAAACCGGCTACTTTTTTCATTTGGTTGCGGTTTGCACCTTCTGAAACCAGGTAGTTGGCTACTGTATTAGCACGCTGAAGCGATACTTTTTGGTTTGCAGCCAGAGTACCCACGTTATCTGTGTGACATTGTTGGGTTTTCGGAAAGAACACCCGCAAATTTTGTCAGGGAATTTTTTGCATCCGCTTTCAGATTGGACTTATTGAAGTCGAAAAGAATACCGGAGTCAAATGTAACCTTAACAGCTGCCAGTCCGTTTTCGTCCTCGATAGTATCTACCTGAGCACCATCAATACCTTTTGCAGCTTCTGCAGCTTTATCCATTTTCTTACCGATAATGGTACCTACAGTAGCACCAACAGCGCCACCAATAGCTGCACCAACAGCTGCACTTTTACCATCTTTACCAATCAGACCGCCAATACCGGCACCTAATGCTGCACCACCACCTGTTCCGAACAGCGCACCTTTAGAAGCGTTATTGAGGGCCTCACAACTTGTGAACATCAGGCTCACGCTGAGCAATACTGCTACAAATAAATTAACTCTTTTCATTTCTCTTTAAAATTAGTGTTATTGTTAATAATTTAGTTAAAAATAATATTTCTCTTTCTACTATTAAACAGTCAGTGAACTGCCCCTTACAGTTCCGTTGAACTACTGCTTCTTTCTTCTAATTATAATAAAATTCAAGCAAAAAAGTTCAATTTGAACCTCTTTAGACTTATTGCAAATATCGAGCCAAATTATTTATTCTAACCAAACAATTAACTTTAACGGCTATATTTCGCTAAAAACCAAGCTTTTCCAGTGTGTTAAAACAAACTAATTTTTCTCTTCAATATATTCTACAGCTTTTATAGCTGCATTCTCCCCATCAATAGCGGATGAAGTGATCCCTCCGGAATATCCTGATCCCTCACCCACCGGATAGAAACCTTTGATGCGAATGTGCTGCATAGTCTCTCTGTCCCTGGGTATGCGTACGGGAGAGGAGGAGCGTGACTCCACACCCACCACCACGGCATCATTGGTCAAAAAACCGGGCATTTTCTTATTATACTC
>CAYPPC010000086.1:3409-9744 GCA_964412435.1 uncultured Paludibacter sp. | reverse complement strand
AGAAGTGAATTGGTGATGAGATTGTTCCGGGCATATAGGAGTTTTCCGGTAAGTCTGCCGAAAGCCTGCCATCCACAAAGTCCTTCATACGCTGTCCGGGGGCCATCAGGCCACGTCCGCCATTATTTCTGAAAGCGAGATTTTCAACATATCTCTGAAAATAGAGACCTTTCAGTACACCATACTTCTCAAACTCTTCAGGAATATCTTCAGGCCTGATTTCAACCACAATTCCAGAGTTGGAATAAGGCGAATTTCGTTTTGAGTTAGACACGCCATTGACCACAATGCTTTCAGGCCCGGTTCCCGAGGGGACCATATGGCCGCCGGGGCACATACAGAATGAATATACCGCCCGCTCATCCACCTGCGCAACTATAGAATATGAGGCTGAAGGCAAGTACTTATCTTTCTCTTTGGATTTATATTGCAGTGAATCAATCAGCTCTTTTTTATGCTCAACACGCACTCCCATAGCAAAGCCTTTGGTCTCCATCTCAACACCTTGCTGGTGAAGCATTTCAAAAAGATCGCGGGTTGAATTTCCGGTTGCCAGGATAAGCACATTAGAATGATAAACATTCCCTTTCTCTGTTTTGCAACCTTTTATTTCATCATTCTCTATGATAAGCTCAGTCAGTTTCTCTTCGAAATGCACCTCACCGCCATGCTCCAGTATGGTATTCCGCATACTCTCAACAATAGGTGGTAAACGGTCCATTCCGATATGTGGCTGTGATTCATACAAAATTCTTCTATCAGCCTCCATATCATGTAGCTCACCGCCTTGTTGCATATGGTAATAGAAAGTCTCATAAATCCGTCTTACATTACCTTTCTTTTTCGAGCGAGTCAGCAGTTTTCCGTCTGAGAATGTACCTGCACCTCCTTCGCCGAAGCTGTAGTTAGAGTCCGGATTGATACTCTCATTCCGGTTCATCTGAGCAATATCCTGTTTTCGCTCACTTACTTTTTTACCGCGTTCAAGGAGTACAGGTTTATAGCCCAGTTCCAGTAATTTGAGGCTTGCAAAAAGACCTGACGGTCCCGCACCGACCACAATTACTTCGGGTTTGCCGGCTACATGCTGGTATGTCATTTCGATGGATTCCTCCTCCGGCTGCACCTCATCAGTATATACAGTCAGAGCCATATTCACTTTGGGTTGCGAAGTGCGGGCATCAATCGATTTTCTGTCAATCCGGTAGCCATTAATTCTGGATGAATCCACTTCCAGCTTTTCTGCGATTTTTTCAATCAGTAAATTATCCTTTTCAGCTTCTTCCGGTGTAATAATCAACAATACTTCTTTAGGCATTGACATAAGAATTAAATTGGGTTAAGGGTTGTTTAATAGTAACAAAGATAGCAATAATACAGAGATTAACAATCAATCGTTACTATTTAAACATATTAAGTGCAGCTATTATAACAAAAATTTGACAACTTTGTCCATTAAAAGATGTTAAAGCGATTTTTTCAAAACAGAGTATTGGGTTTTCAAGTCTAAAAAAACGGCTTTTTATTCACTTAGCGTTGTCTCAAAAGAAGAAAAAGGGCAGTCTTAAATCAGACTGCCCTTTTTCTAATATACATTATACAGCTTGTGTGCTGCAACTATTTTCCCTCGGTTTATTCTGCACTTACGTGACTGAAGTAGAGTCCGTTGGTAAGTTGTACAACGCCGTTATAAGAACCTTTTGTAGCAATTATAGTAATCTCATCACCTGCTTTAAGTCCTTTGGAAGCAACCACACCTTTACGGAAGTCACCTGTAGCTCCCCAACCCGGATAACATCCGTAGAGATATACCTCATCATCACCATCAATTAAATCCATGTTACCATAATCCTGTTGTACAATGTTTTTAATTTTCGCAGTAATCATAAAGTAATCAGTGGAAGAGTCCGGCTTAGTAAGTACTTCAGCAATAGTAATCGGTGTAACTGAAATTGATTTTTCAAGTACAGCACCGGCTACTTGCGGTGTACCATTATATTCAGCACGTTTACCAACGATGGTTACAATATCACCCTCTTTCAGATCTTTACTCTGGAAATCAGCAATACCATACACATAAGTTTCTCCTGAGAAGTCTCTCAAATAAACGTTACCATATTTATCATTGGCAACCTGAGTAATAACCCCCGACAAACGATATTGTGTTTCTCCTACTTCAGCTGCATTAAAATCAGCCAGTGAAACTTCAAGAATAGCTCCTTTTTGTGATAAAGAGGTCTCGGTTGAGTACTCCTTTTTACCGTCAGTGGTACGGAAAACTATAGTTGTAGAGCGATCACCGCCTGTATTTGGGGCAGCCTGGAAGTTTACAACCACATTTTCGCCGGCTGACTCAATAGAAGCAATCGACAGCCACTCTTTTGCGTTAGTCGGAATATCTACAGAAACACCTTGTCCTTTTACAGAAAGATAAGCTGTAAAGATACCTCCTTCAATCGGCAGGTCAGCATTTTCAACAGAATCTACTTTCACCAGTGATTTATTGATATTGAGTACAGTCACATCCACCAACTCAATAGTAGAACCATAAGTCAGTTTTGGACCTTCTACAGTAACTTCATCACCCACCTCAATATTGAGGCTCAGGAAGTTTTTAGTTCCGCCTTTAGCGTCCAGTGTACCATAAATAAGAATAGAACCGGTATCGTCAGCCAAAATCCAGTTACCGTACTCGGTATTTTGAATTTCAGTACAAACACCTGTTACGCGGAATGTTTTACCATCAGGTCCGGCAATTACTTCAGCTGTGGTAGCTTCAGAAATTTTCGAAAGTCCCTGAATAATATTTATTCTTTGCGTTTTACCACCACTTTGCAGTTTAATTTCTGCAGTGCGACCATCCAAAGTTGCTTCTGCAGATAATGTTAATGTAGCTTCACCTGCTCCGCCGCTGGTGCTTGAGAGTGTCAGCCACTCAACGTTATCTTTGGTGGTGGTCACCTTTTCAGCGGTCCAGCTCTCTTTGGAAGTAATAGTAATAGTTTGAGAACCTCCCGTTTCCGGAATGGCTACGTACGATGACGATACCTGAATTTCATCAAGCAAGGTCATTGTCTCTTCTTCGTTACAGCTGGTCATAAATGCCAGAAGTGCGAAAAATACTGGAAATATATATCTTAATTTCATTATGCTTGTGTTTTATAATTAGTTAAACATGTACTTGATACCAATAGATGCATACCAGGTTTGTCCTAAAGAGTAGCTGGGTGTAAATGTTTGCGTATTGCCATGAATAGCTGCCGGCGTTGAGAAGGTAGCATATCCGTCAGCATCAACACCTTCGTACTTAAGAATGCGTGCTTCTGAGCCAATAGCAGGGTTCAGATATTTCGCAACACCCCAGTTGTTATTAAAGAGGTTCAGCACGTTTTTAACATCCATGCTCAACTGCAGTTTATGTTTGTCTCTGCTTGTTTTAACAACAAAATCATGCTTGTAGCTGAAATCCAGACGGTGTGTCCAGGGCGAATAAACGCTGTAAGCTTCAGCATATTTACCTTGCTGTTTTTTCAGGTAAGGTGTTTTATGAACGTAGTCCATAAAACGAGTTTTATCATCTTCTGAAACAAAACGGAATTCACCTTTAGCTACCTGATCATCTGTAGGAACATAAATAGCATCGTAGTTGTAACCATCAGCATTGATGTCGTTGGTTGTCATATACGAGTAGTTAGCACCTCCACGCCATCCTTCGTAAATAAAGGTGTAGTGGTTACCGCTTTTGTCGTGTGCAGTCAATGAAGCCACCAGACGATCCGGTGTGGTGTACTGTGAGTTGTGCAGTGTAATATGGTTCGGACCTTCAACAGTCGGAACATAAGTAAACGCTGATTCAGCATTCGATCCCGGCATACCCGTCACATCTTTTGCAACTGTGTGCGTGTAAGCAGCCATCACACTAATCCACTCTGAAGGTTGGGCATTCAATGTAATGTTACCAGACCATCCGTAACCGCGACCTGTGTTTTCAAGAACAAACGCCTTGGTACCTACGCGATATCCGTCAGGATAGATAGGACGGTTATCAACTCCGTTGAAACGTGCAAATCCACCTACCGAAGGTGTGCTCCAGTCAGAAATAGAAACACCGTTAATGGTTTTGTTGAAAATACCTTCCACTGTTACCGACATCGGGAACGAAGTTGGAATAGCATAGTCAACAGCTACGGAAGTTTTCCATACCTGAGGCATTTTGAAGTTAGGATCAACCGCTGCAATAGCAGAAGGAACAGTTCCATCTTCGGGACTGATTGTAGTCGGATAACCGAGTGATGCCAGTTTATCATAGAGAGCAGACAAGGTTGCTTTTCCATTGGCATCTGTTACCAGCCCACCGTTGAATGTACTCATATCGAAGCCTTTCTTAGCAGCTTCTGAAGCATTAATCTGTGCCTGATACTGCACCATACCACCGTTAGTAGGCATATTGGTGAAGAATACGAGAGGGAGGTTACCTGAGAAGAGTCCGGTACCACCGCGAACTTTAAGTGAGTTGTCACCCAATGTATCCCAAACAAATCCTACGCGTGGCGAGAAGATAATATTGGCATTCGGCCATTTACCGGTATCGATTCTACGACCTGAATAATCCAGATCATAAATAGCTTTATTGGTAATCAGGTCTGCATTGTCGAAGAATAATCCGTCGATGCGAAGTCCGTATGAAAGTTTGAAATTCTCATTCATGTTCCAGTCATCTTGGCCATAAATACCGATTTTATTGGTTCTTACGCGGGCAGCAGGATTAGCTTCTCCGTCGTAACCGTAAGTAAGAGATACAATTTCAGGAGTACCGCCATTCAGGAAATCATCTAAGCTATGGTAGCGATAATAACCTGTACCATTACGCATGTAGGCGTTGTCAGCCATCTTATATTCATAAGAAAGACCTCCTACAATTTTGTGGTTACCCATATAATAGGTGAGTTCATCTTTGATATTCAGCACATCATTATGAACACCGTTGTTCCAGGTAAACAGCTCATAACCTAAAGACATATAAGCCTGACCATCTTTCAGGATATCAATAAAGGGGAATTCATCTGAAGTAGATCCGCGCACATCATCCAGTTTGGAGAAAGTAGCCAAGAACTGATTTGAAAGATTGTCGGCAAGACGGCTATTCAGGTCAAATGACACAGAGTGAACAAGGTTGTCCTGCGAATACATAGAATTGGCAAATGCCATAGAAGCCTTCGACATTCTGGCTTCTGACATTCTGGTTCCACCATCCATGGAGCTTGCGTTAGGCGATCTCCAGGAGAGGTTTTTGGTATAGTTATAGCGTACTGCCAGACGGTGCATATTGTTTATGTTCCAGTCTAAACGAGCCAACATTTTGTAGTTACTTTCGTCAGCCGGGAAGTTATTATAAGAACCGGTCTCATAACCATATTTGCTCTTTACAAAGTCAGAAACACGTTGCATATCTGCCTCTGTTGTACGGGAAATATAGTTATCCGGATCAGCAACACCATTTACCGAAGGTTTCCAGCGGTTAACAATAGTTGGGCGCTTACCTACCTCACCGTTAACAAAGAAGAAAAGTTTATTTTTAATGATCGGACCACCGGCTGTAAAACCATAAGTGGTATTACGATCTTTTTCGCGGGCGCCTAAAATCTGCTGTCCTTTAACTGCATCCCCACGAATGTTTTCATTTCTGTGATAAGAGTAAGCACTTCCTTTGAAAGTGTTGGTACCCGATTTTGTAATCGCATTTACACCACCACCAATAAAGTTGGTCTGACGTACATCATAAGGAGCAATCACCACCTGCAACTCTTCAATAGCTTCCAAAGAGATGGGGTTACCACCACCCGGGAGCGCATCACTCAAACCGAAGTTATTGTTGAAGTTTGCACCATCCACCGTAAAGTTAGCTGTACGCCCATCCGTACCACCAAAACTCATTCCGTTACCACCGTAGGGCGACAGACGGGTAATATCCATGATACTACGGGATACAGTTGGCAGATTTGCAATCTGATCATTCGTGATATTAGTCACTGCACCGGTTTTCTCCGTGGTGAATTTTGTCCGGGTTGCCGAAACCACCACCTCATCCAGCGTTTGTGCCTCTTCGGAGAGCACCACATTCAGTGAGTAGATTTCTCCGAGACTCAGCGTAATGTTACTTGTTGTGTTTTTACCGTAACCAACGTAGGTTACCTCAACCATGTAAGGTCCGCCCACTCGCATACCTGTAATGTTGAAGCGACCCTCCGTGTTTGTAACCACCCGATAAGTGGTTCCCGACGGTGTGTGCGTAGCAACCACAGCTGCTCCGATCACAACTCCATCTGCATCGGTTA
>CAYPPC010000086.1:0-3399 GCA_964412435.1 uncultured Paludibacter sp. | reverse complement strand
CTGAGCATTAAGTGAGGCAAAACCAATCAAAAGGAACGATAAAATCAGAAGTTTTGTCTTTTTTACCATAATCAATTAATTTAATGTTTGACGTATTATTATGTTTCAAAGTAATTTTTACAAAAATAAAACAATTAAGCCTTAAAATGAATTATTACAGCTTGTTTTATCGAAAACTTATCAACAAATCAATTCTTTGAGAATCAACACACTACATCTTTTTCGAATAAAATCTCAGTATTTCGGAATAAAAATCCCGCAAATAATCGCTGTTGTCAACAGCGCAAATGTGATAAAAACCTAAAATTCAACTTTATATATGAAGTGTAATTTCTCAGTAAAAGGAAATTTTTATAATTTTGGAACAGCAAATTTACAGATATGAAAAAATTCAGCCAAACAATAGTTGCAACAGACGATCAAACAGCCATAGCAATGGGCTCCGGCTCGCTACCTGTATACTCAACACCCTCTATGACCGCCCTGATGGAGAATACTGCTACAAAAGCGATTGACAACTTAGTGCCAGGTACAACTACAGTGGGAGTTGACATACATGTAAAACATCTGAAAGCCAGTAAGCCTGGGGATGAATTAAGCTGCACGGCTCATCTCCTGCGCATTGAGAACGAGAGATTCTACTACTTCGAAATAGAAGTAAGAAATATCCGCAACGAACTGATAGGCAGTGCTACACATCAAAGGGTAGCTGTTGACAGTAAGCGCTTTATGAAAAAACTGGAAGAGTAAGAAGTCAGGCTTTCTTAATCATCCTTAAGTAATAGAAAAGGCTTTATCTTTTCTATCCAGATTTCGTATCCCAGGCGGTTCATATGCAAGCGGTCATGCTCAAAAAGCGCACTGTTAGCTTTTCCATCCGTAGTGAGCATCGGTTCCCAAATATCCACAAACTCAATATGTGCATTCTGATCAGCATATAACTTCATCAGATGGTTGGCAGCCATATATTCTGAAAAAAACCGCTCTCTCGAAGGGCTCGGTTTTATAGACACTAAAACAATCTTCGCATCAGGGAAATGAATCTGAACCATCCTGCAGATGGTCACCACCTCTTCAAAAAAATTAGCCGGACTTTTGCCACTGCCGGCCAGATCATTGTCTCCCTGATAAATAACAATCTGCCGGGGTGCGTAAGGTTTTATAACCTGGTCAAAATAATAGATAACATCACTCATCATAGAGCCGCCAAAAGCCCGGTTCAATATGTCACTACCGGGGAAGTCTTCCTGCACTGTTTTCCACAACATAAAGCTGGAACTACCCACAAAAAGCACCGATGCCGGCTTGTCTCCCCTCTCCTGATCTTCAGCAGCAAACAACTCCATATGGTTGATCCACATGTCAGCTCTCGGATTTTGAGAAAAGGCAGCAGAGGAGATCAATATAAAAAGTAAAAAGAAAAATATAAATCGTCTCATATTAAAAACTTTTCCAGTTATTACCACAAAGATATAAATTTAGTGCCCTGATTGGCAAACAATTTGCATAAGTATATTGTTTAAATAAAGAAAGAATCATTTTATTGCAGGTAATCGGTAAATTTTACCGACCTTTGCAGAGAATTAGAGAATTTACACCACATTACTTTTTAATGGAAACAAATGACAGAAACAGGCGCGGAGACCGGGACTCCCGTGCCAGCCGTGATGGTAACCAGTTCAATAGAAGGAACTACAATTCCCCGGAGAGAGGCTCAAGAGGCGGAAATCGTTATAACACTGAAAGAAGATATAACGACAATTACAGAAGAAACAACGACAGCTTCAGAAGAAGTGATGACAGCTTCAGAAGAAGTGACGACAGCTTCAGAAGAGGTAACGATAATTTCAGAAGAAATGACGACAACTTCAGAAGAGGTGACTCTGACCGATTTGAGCGAAGCGACAGACGCCGTGATTCATTCGATGAAAATAGATCAGGCGGATACAGAAAGCGTTCTTATGGCGATGACCGCTATAGGAATGAAGAGAGACCCCGTGGCGGGAAACTGAGCCTGAGAAAAGCCGGTGACTCCTCCCGACCCAACTACTCAGACAGCAGACGTTTTGACAACAAACGTGATGGTGTTGTTTTTCGTAAACGTAAAAATGCTCCCAGAACAGAAAGGCAGCTGCCGGTGCAGCCGGTTGAGTACAAACAAAGCTATTTAGATCCGACAGTGCCTATTCGCCTGAACCGTTTTTTGGCGAATGCAGGTGTATGCTCGCGTCGTGAAGCTGATGAGTATATCAAAGCAGGCATCATTTCGGTGAATGGTGAGATTGTCAGCGAACTGGGAAGCAAAGTATTGCCAACAGACAACGTAATGTTTCACAATCAACCGGTGAAAATTGAGAAAAAGGTATATATCCTGCTCAACAAACCGAAAGATTTTGTAACTACCGTAGAAGACACGCACGGAAGAAAGACAGTCATGGACCTGGTGCGCAATGCCTGTGCCGAGCGGGTTTATCCGGTTGGACGACTCGACCGCAACACCACCGGTGTGCTGCTGCTCACCAATGACGGTGACCTGGCTACCAAACTGACGCATCCGAAAAACAACAAGAAGAAAATCTACCATGTAGGTCTTGACAGAGATTTAACTGCCGAGCACTACGACAAAATTCTGACCGGTATTGACTTTGGTGATTTCACAATCAAAGCTGATGCGCTGGAGTTTGTAAAAGATGGCAGCCTGCGTGAGATTGGTATTGAAATTCATTCGGGACAGAACCGGATTGTCAGACGTATTTTTGAATCCTTCGGATACAAAATCACCAAGCTGGACCGGGTGTTCTTTGCCGGATTAACGAAAAAGAATGTACCCAGAGGTAGATACCGCTTCCTGAGCGAAAAGGAAGTAGGGTTTCTTAAAATGATGTAGAAACGGAGTGCTGAAATGAGTCATGAAGCTAAAACCGGCACAGAAAAGAAACCGGTAACAACAACCGCCAAAAGAAAAAGAGAGCCGAGTAAGATCGGTCAGTTTATCTTAAAACATAAGCTAAACTTCTCTCTTCTTTTTGCATTGATTGTAGTGTTTGCCTGGGCGCAGTGGAAAATTGGCAGACTTGAAAAAGCACAGAACAAGCTGATTGAGAGTTACGAGCAGAAGATGGACAGCCTGAAGAAGGCTGACTACCTGCAAATGACCGAAGTTTTATCATGGGCTGTTCGCAACGATATGATGCAAAACAACTTTGATTTTTCTTCGCAATATGCACTGAAGCTGATTCGTGAAAACAGCAGCATCAAGAAAGTGTATGCTGTAAGCTCAGAAAGCAGCAAGGTAGTTTTTTCAAGTGAACCCGATGAAACAGGAAAAGTAATTGCCGACTTCACCTCTTCCCAGAGTTTAACGGAAGTGATTATGGAAGTTGGTGAAATGACCAAAGA
>CAYPPC010000085.1:0-10995 GCA_964412435.1 uncultured Paludibacter sp. | reverse complement strand
ATATTATTATTCTAATTAAATTATTACCAATATGAAAAAAACTTACTTATTCAGACTGTTTTTGATGGCAGTCACACTTGTTTTTGGAAGTGCTTTTGCTTCGGCTCAATATAGTGGCGCCGGTGTCTTCCAGAAAATTACCTCTGTTGAAGATATTACGGATGGTTACTATGTTGTTTTAGATAAAACAGATGCTTTTGTAATGTCAAATAACCATAGCGGTGTTTTTTTAACACATGTTGAACTTGCGCCTGATAACGGAACTATCAATGATCCGACTGTTGATTTGGTTTGGAAAATTGAAACCAATGACGGTGCTAAAACTATTTATAATGAAGCTATTAAAAAGTATGTTTCATATACAGGTAGTAGTAATAACGTCCAAATTGTCGATGAAGTTACTGCTGATAATCAAAGATGGGTAGTGACATATACTAACGACAGCTTCGTTTTTTCTAATAAAGCCATTCCGGCAAGAATGTTACAGTACAATTCAAACAGTCCCCGTTTTGCATGTTATACTTCGGCACAACAAAAACTTTCATTGTATAAGTTAGTAGAGGCCGGTGAAAATGCAGTGTTGAATCCTACATTCACTCCGCCCGCAGGCACTTATTTGAATACACAGAGTGTAGAAATAGCATCCGGGACAGAAGGAGCTCAGATATTTTATACAGTAGATGGCAGTGAACCATCCGAGAGCAGTGCTGTTTACTCGACGCCTGTTGTTGTTTCAGGAACTACTACATTAAAAGCTCGTGCTTATAAAGCTGGTATGGATCCAAGTGCTGTTGTTACAGCTGTTTATACTTTCCCGGAAGATGTAGCCGATATTGCTACACTTCGTGGCAAGGCAGCCGGGTCAACTCCATATCGTCTCGCGGGAGAAGCGGTGCTGACAATGAAAGCCTCAACACGAAATACAAAGTTTATTCAGGACGCAACAGCTGCTATAGTTATTGATGACTTTGCCGGAAATTTAACTACAAATTATAATGTAGGTGATGGTATAACAGGCATTGTGGGTACAATTACTCTTTATAATGGTCTTGTTCAGTTTGTTCCGATCGTTGATGCCGGTGCTGCCTCTTCAACTGGAAATACAGTGGAGCCTTTGGTTGTGACTCTTGAGAATATGGGCAATTATCAGTCTCGTCTTGTAAAATTAGAAGGTGTGACCATCGATGGTGCAGGTAATTTTGCTGCGGGAACAAACTATAATTTGAACGGAGCTAATAATCCCGTTTTGAGAACTCATTTTGCAGATCTGGACTATATTGGAGCAGCTATTCCGGCTACTCCGCAGGATATTGTAGGTGTTCCTATTCATTTTAATACGACCGTGCAGTTTGTGCCGCGCTCGCTGGCCGACTTTGAAAATGCAGGTGGTGCACCTGTTCCTTATGTTCTGGTGAATCCGGCAGAAGTTAGCGGTTTGTTCTATGATAATGTGGCAGGAGGTCCTTCTTTAGCTGATAAGTTTGAGGTTAGTGGAAACAATCTGATCGACTTTGTAACGGTAACAGCTCCGGAAAACTTTGAGGTTTCGCTGGAGAGTGGAGCTAACTTTGCTGCTTCGTTGAAGTTGACCCCGGATGATGTGGAGCTGGAATTAACAGAAGTATATGTTCGCCTGGTTGCAGGATTGAATGTAGGAAACTATTCCGGTACAGTAAAAGTTACAAGCAATGATGCTGCTGAAAAAGAAGTTCAGGTAAGTGGTAGTGTTATAGAACCTATTGCAATGCCTGCAATTATTATTTCTGAGGTTTACGGTGGTGGAGGTAACTCTAATGCTACCTATACACACGACTACTTCGAGCTCTATAATCCGGGTTCATCAGAAGTTGATATGAGCGGATGGAGCTTACAGTATGTTGCAGCTGCAAGTGGTGGTAAGGCCGGTTCAAGCAATGTGTTTGAAATCCCTGAAGGAACAGTGTTACCCTCAGGAAAGCACCTTTTGATTAGTGGAGCGAGCGGTACTAATGGTGAGGCACTGCCGGTAACGCCCGATCTGAAGAGCTCGATTAATGCTGCAGCCGGTTCAGGTAAAGTGTTTCTCTACTCTGTTGCTGAAGCTCAAACCATCGATAAGGATGATATTAACTCGATTCTGGGTAATGAAAACCTGGTAGATTATTTACCTTTCGGTACAACAGCCATTCCGGTTTGGGGAAGTGCTATGAGTAGTAATGGAACTAATACTACTTCAATTTCAAGAAAAAAGGATGTTGAAGGTAATTATATTTACACTGGAAATATTGGTAATGACTTTGAAGTGACAGCCTCTCTGACACCGGAAAATTACGGGGAGTTGACTTCTGTTAGCAAAGACAAGGCTATCAGCCATCTTTATGCACGTGACGGGAAGGTATTTGTTGATGCTACTGCAGGTGCACAAATTGAAGTGTATAATGTGGCAGGACAGAAACTGGCCGGACGCCTCGCTGCTGACGGAATCAATACCATTTCAATTAACACACAAGGTGTGCTTATTGTAAAAGTAGGCGACCGTGTAGGAAAAGTAATCCTGAAATAAAAAATATTTGATTTTATAAAAAAGTGGGAATAGTGCTCAACTATTCCCACTTTTTTTTATCGTTTGTTAATGGAAATGTCTATCTTTACCGCTAATTCATTTTTTAAAACCAGAACTCCAATCAGGGAGGTAACAAGTTATTTCCAATCCAAATAATCTTTTAATTTACACACTTCGAAATGATTCAAAAAATCAAATTTAGCTCTTTGCTATTGCTTCTTCTTCTCTTTTCCACACAACTAAAAGCCGTACCGGCCTTCCCATTTCCCAAAACAATAACACAGCCGGATGGTACTACTCTGCAATTGACGCTCAAGGGAGATGAGTTTTTTCATTATTATGCAACCAGCGACGGTATTCCATTACTGATAAATAGTGCGGGTGTTTATCAGTATGCCCGTATCAACGCTCAGGGTCAATTGGTTGATCTGGGTATAAAGGCTAAAGAGCCGTCAGCACGTTCGCTCAAGGAGCGTGAAATGCTGAAATCATTTAATCACGCAACTGATGCTGCCAATGCAACCGGTTTAATGCGTACTAAGCGCCAGCAGGCAACTCCACAGAATCAAGCTATGCGCATTCCTTCGGATGGCAATATGCGATCATTGGTCATTTTAGTTAATTTTTCTGATTTGGAATTCATAACTCCGCAACCTCAGGAGGCGTTCGAGAATATGCTTAATGTGGAGGGTTATAGTGAGAATGGTGGTACCGGCTCTGCACGAGATTATTTTATAGCCAGTAGCATGGGAGCTTTCCAGCCAGAATTTGATGTGGTCGGACCTTATACTTTACCTAATCCCATGGCATTTTACGGGGGAAATAATCCTCAGACAGGTTCTGATCAGAATCCGGTTCAAATGATAGTAGATGCTTGTACGGCTGCTTCAGAAGATGGCGTTGATTTTTCTATCTACGATACAGACGGTGATGGCTTTATTGACAATATCTTTGTCTATTATGCAGGATACAATGAAGCTGAATGGGGCCCGGATGATAGTGTGTGGCCGCACCGCTGGGGAGTTTACCCGACAAGTATTTATAATGGCGGAAATTACAACGGTTCTGTGGCTTCGATTACCTTCAACGGCAAAAGATTGTTTGATTATGCCTGCACATCGGAGTTGCGCAACAACAGTGGTGGCAATATGGCCGGTATCGGTACTTTTGTGCATGAATTTGGACATGTGCTTGGTCTGCCCGACCTTTATGCCACCAATGGGGCGCCACACCACACTTTGAATTCCTGGAGTGTGATGGATCAAGGATCTTATCTTAACTTCGGGCGCACTCCGCCTGTATGGAGTGCTTATGAGCGTTTTTTGATTGGATTTATCACACCAACACTGCTTAATACTACAAGTGGCCAGACTCTGGCGCCTTTGAGCACCTCTAACGAAGCTTTTCTGGTTTCAGCTGACGGTAACCACAATCTGGAGGGTAGCTCGCCCTCGCCAAAAGAGTTTTATCTGCTCGAAAACAGACAGCAAGCCGGTTGGGATAAATATTTGCCCGGACATGGTTTGCTTATTTATCGTATTCGTCATGACCAGAACAAGCTCTTCAGCAACACCGTCAATAACACGGAGAGCGATATGGGCGTGGATATAATGGAGGCAGATGGTATTGCCTCAACAAGTACCTTCTCCGGTGATCCGTTTCCCGGAATCAGGAGAGTTTCTTCCTATAAATTTAAACTAGTTTCGGGAGTTGACTATTATATGAACTTAAAGCAAATCAGAGAGAGCAGCTCGCAGATCAGTTTTAATTTTGAGAAGGAGGTGCACATTTTACCGGACCGTCCTTCATTGCAATTCGAAGCTGACTTAGGTAGTACGCATTCGGAGGAGATAATAATTGAAACTATCCATGCTGAAACTCCGCTCACTTGTACATTGAGTGGTGATGAAGGCAATCATTTTAGTCTTGGTAGTAGTGACCCGCTTCCGGCAGCAGGTGGCAGCGTTGTGGTTAATTTTACTCCGACTACAGCCGGAACAGCCGAGGCGTTTCTTCAAATTTCGACCGGAACACATACACAGAATATTGCTCTTTCCGGAATCGGCACTTATCCTTTGTTGCAGCCGGTTGTGCCGGAGAATACGCAGAATATAAGCAAACATGCCACAGGGTTTACGGCTGTTTGGGAAGCGGTTGAGCATGCAGAGTCCTATTTGCTGGATGTTTATACGAAAGAAGAGGCTGACATGTCGACAATAATTAGTGAAAACTTCAATGCGGTTACCAACGGCAGCCCCAATGGCAGTGCAGGTAGTGTTGATATTAGCGAAGACCTCGATAACTTCACTCAATTGCCCGGTTGGAGTGGTTTTAAGATTTACGAAGCGGGCGGCTCGCTTAAATTAGGTTCCAGCACGACCCTGGGTCATATTAGTACTCCGGCGATTGATCTTTCGGAAAATGGAGGCAGTTTCCAGTTGCAATTCAAAGCTACTGCCTGGAAAGGAGATGCCACTTCCTTGAAAATCTATTTAGACGATGTATTGGTTGCTACAGCCGGTGAGTTGATCAATGATGGTTCTTACGAATTTAAAACTTATAATTTTAATTTGGAGGGTGGCACAGCGACATCTGTTCTACGTTTCGAGGGTGAAAAAGCCTCTCGTGGGCGCTATCTGATCGACGAGATTATTATATCGCAATTAGTTGTGCCCAGAAACGCTGTTGAAGGTTCACCATTTTCAATTGCCGAAACTTCGTTCGAACTGCAGGATCTCACCGTACCCAACGACTATTTTTACCGCGTGCAGGCGGTAAGTTCGGTTAAGGTGTCTCCTTTATCGTATGAGGTTGGTCCAATTGTATTGCTCTCTTCTTCGGTTGAAAATACAGACTTTCAGAAGTTGAAAGCGACTTATAGCGATGGTCAGCTCAGATTCACGACCGCAGGTGGCGTTGCTTTTGAAATTTTCAACCCGATGGGACAAAAACTGCATAGTGGTGTTACGATTGATGGCGAAAACAGCTTAAAATTATCGGAAGAATCGATCGTGTTGCTGCGGGTAGGTAGCGATGTTTATAAGATAAAACTTCGTTAGATTTGAAAAGCTGATGATTTCTGTTCGCAAAGACCATACTATCAGCCGCCTTGCTGTTGACGGGATTAACGCCATTTCTATGAATACGCAAGGTGAGGTTATTGTGAAAGTAGGTGACTGTGTAGGAGAAGTGATTTCAAAATAAGACTACTTTATATTAAGTGTAAAACAGAAGGATGTAGTTTATCTGCACCTTCTGTTTTATTTACACTGTTTGCGGCCCGGGCCAATGTTCAATAGAATTTGGCAGAAAATGAATATGCCTTGAAAACATTTTTCAATGAAGCCTTGTTCTTTGTATATAAGCCGGCTGGCCATCAGGTCGTCATTAAAATCAATTGTATAACAGAATCAATTAAACCTCGGAACTATGAAAAGAAATCTATTGCTGTTACTGCTGATTGTGCTGTTTGGTTTACCAGCTTTGTATGCGCAGAATCTGTCGGGTTTGCAGCTGGAGACCAAACAGAGAAAGCACGGAACTTATCTTGAGCTGGGCGGATGGGGAATGTTTTATTCGCTCAATTATGAATACCGCCATTATCTGGATCCCATGCAGCGATTTACCCTGGGTACAGGATTTACCCTGTTTAAGGAGCCGGATGATGATGACCCGGGATTGTTTTTTGAAAGAGCTTTGATTCTAAAAGTGGGTTATCTCTATGGGAAAACACATCATTTTGAAGTGGAGCCGGGAGCATATTTTTATAGACGATTCGAGTATGAGTCATCAGTATTGCCTCACCTCTGGCTGGGATATCGGTATGAGAGCCCCAAAGGGTTTTTAGTGAGGACCGGTGCTTCCATGCATTTCATAGGGCTTTTAGGTGGTTTTATTGCATTTCCCTGGCCGGGAATCTCAGTCGGAAAAGCATTTTAATTTTTAGGTCTGCATAAATTTAGGAAGACAGCTGTTGACGGCTGTCTTTTTTTATGTGCTTTCCGGTCGTTTAACTGACAAAAACTGACAAAACGGCAGGAGTTTCCCTTCTCCTTTTATTCAATTCTGCCAAATTTCCAATATTTAACCCGAAAACCTGCATGGCATATCATTTGACTATTAATGGTCGAAAAGAAAATAATAACAAGAAAAATAAATCATAACACATACCGGACGGGATTGAAAACCTCCGGATAAAAACTAAGACTTAAAATGGGAAAAATTATTGGAATTGACTTGGGAACCACTAACTCGTGTGTTTCCGTGATGGAAGGTAACGAACCGATGGTGATTACTAACAACGAAGGAAAACGTACCACTCCTTCCGTGGTAGGTTTCGTTGAAGGCGGCGAGCGCAAAGTGGGTGACCCTGCCAAGCGTCAGGCTATTACCAACCCGGTAAATACTGTTTCGTCCATCAAACGTTTTATGGGTGAAACTTATGACCGTCTCTCCGGCGAGGTGGGTCGCGTGCCATTCAAAGTGGTAAAAGGCGACAACAACACTCCGCGCGTGGATATTGACGGACGTCTCTATACGCCACAGGAAATTTCGGCTATCGTACTTCAGAAAATGAAAAAAACAGCTGAAGAGTATCTCGGACAGGAAGTTACTGAAGCAGTAATTACCGTTCCGGCTTACTTTAACGACAGCCAGCGTCAGGCTACCAAAGAGGCGGGCGAAATTGCAGGCCTTACAGTAAAGCGTATTATTAATGAACCTACAGCGGCTGCTCTGGCTTATGGTCTTGACAAAGCCGATAAAGATATGAAAATTGCTGTGTTTGACTGCGGTGGCGGTACGCACGACGTTTCAATTCTGGAGCTGGGTGATGGTGTGTTTGAAGTGAAATCTACCGATGGTGACACTCACCTGGGTGGTGATGACTTTGACCAGCGCATTATCGAGTGGCTGGTGGATGAATTTAAAAATGACAACAGCGGACTGGACCTGAGCAAAGACCCGATGGCGCTGCAACGTTTGAAAGAGGCTGCAGAAAAAGCTAAAATTGAGCTTTCAAGTGCTACTTCAACTGAGATCAACCTGCCTTATATTATGCCGGTAGATGGTGTTCCACGTCACTTGGTGCGCACATTGACCCGTGCAAAATTTGAGCAACTCACTGACGATCTGGTACAGCGTACTATCGAGCCGATCCGTAATGCACTGCAAAATGCAGGTATGACTGCCGGTGAAGTGGACGAGGTGATTCTCGTGGGTGGTACAACCCGTATTCCGGCTGTTCAGCAGGCGGTAGAGAAATTCTTCGGTAAAGCACCTTCAAAAGGAGTGAACCCGGATGAGGTGGTTGCTGTAGGTGCTGCAATTCAGGGTGGTGTTCTTAGCGGTGATGTAAAAGACATTCTGCTGCTCGACGTTACTCCGCTTTCACTCGGTATCGAGACTATGGGTGGCGTAATGACCAAACTGATCGAAGCCAACACCACTATTCCGACTAAAAAATCGGAAACCTTTACAACGGCTGCCGACAATCAGCCTTCTGTAGAGATTCACGTGCTGCAGGGTGAGCGCCCGATGGCTACGAACAACAAATCACTGGGTCGCTTCCACTTAGATGGAATCATGCCTGCCATGCGTGGAGTGCCGCAAATTGAGGTGACTTTTGACATTGATGCCAACGGTATTCTGAACGTATCGGCTAAGGATAAAGCTACCAATAAAGAGCAAAATATCCGTATCGAAGCTTCTTCCGGTTTGAGCGATGATGAAATCAAACGCATGAAAGAGGAGGCTGCTGCCAACGCTGCTGCCGATGCTCAGGAAAGAGAGCGTATCGACAAGCTGAACGCTGCCGACAGCATGATTTTCCAGACTGAAAAACAGCTGACCGAGCTGGGCGATAAACTGCCTGCCGACAAAAAAGGTGAAATCGAAAGTGCACTCAGCCGCCTGAAAGATGCTCATAAAGCAGAAGATCTGGCCGGTATCGATGCTGCTACCAACGATCTGAACAACGCCTTCCAGGCTGCCAGTCAGGATATGTACAATGCTCAGAATGCACAGGCCGGTGGTGCCGACTTCGGTGACCAGCAACAAGGTCCAACCGATGCAGGACAAGATGGCGATGTAACTGATGTGGATTTTGAAGAGGTAAAATAATCTCTATAACATAATAATAGAAACCGCAGCAAAACAAGTGTTTGCTGCGGTTTTGTTTTTTAAAAAGTGCTGTTTTGTTTGTGATTATTTATAGAAAAGGTTTTCTTGAAATGAGTTAAAGTAAATATTTTATAAGCTTTTGCCCTTCTGTTTCCTTTGTTTCTCAAACATTTACTATCTTTGGCTAACATGTTCATAGACAATGAACATAGCGAGGTAATGAACGCTAAAGAGCAAATCGAATATAAAATGTCTAACAATACCAAAATATCAATCCGCTTTTTCAACGACCGTGAAGTGCGTGCCGTTTGGGATGAAGAAAACAACAAATGGTGGTTTTCCGTTTTAGATATTGTCGGCATTCTTAACGAACAAGATGACTATAACAAGGTTCGTAACTACTGGAAGTACCTCAAAGCTAAGTTAAAGAATGAAGGGAATGAATTGGTTAGTGCCACTACCCAGTTGAAATTAAGGTCTCCTGATAATAAAATGCGTTTAACCGACACACTCGACAGCGAAGGTATTGTTGCTCTTGCAAAAAATTTTCCAAACAACAAGGCTGTGAAGTTTCTCGATTAGTTTACTTACAGTGACAATAGCATTGACGGACAGGGCAAGAAGAAAGCTTATTCCCTTTTTGAAAGCATATATGCTTGATAACCAGCTTACCCAATCGTTAAGCTATAAAACAAAACCTTACAGGCCATAATTATATCAGAAAGCGATTGAACTTTATTTAGTCGCTTGTTTTATATCTAAAATCATATAAAAGTGAATTTTATCCGTAAATTATATGTGTTTGAATATAATTGTAAGTTTTGTACCGTAAATTCAATGAACATTCCCACCGAATTTAATTCAGCAGGAGATGTTTTTTTACGCCGCTTTTTGCAGTAATTGATGAAATCAGCGTATATTTGCTAAAAGATATCACCCATTTTCCCGAAGGGAGATGAACAGGTGACGAAAAATAACGCTCAAAGATTAAAGAACCATGAAGTCCGACTCCGTAAAAAAACTCTATTTCAAAGATACCTCTTTTGCCAGTCTGATGCGACACCGCATCTACAATGTCCTGCTTTATGCCAGTAAGTATGATGCTTTTACGCTGGAGGAAGACGGGCGGGTGGATGAGCAGATTTTTAATGAATATACGCAGCTGAACCTGCGCTATCCGCCTAGGTTTACGCTCGTTTCTTCTGAAAAGGAGGCCGACAAAGCTTTGGTTGAGCACCATTTTGATCTGATTATCTCCATGCCGAGCGGTGACAGTATCAACCCTTTTCAGTGGGCCAAAACTGTTAAGAAGAATCACCCGGATATCCCGATTGTAGTGCTCACGCCCTTTTCCAAACAGGTCTCTACGCGCATTGCTCACGAAGATCTGAGTGCTATCGACTACGTTTTCAGCTGGTTAGGTAACTCCGATATCTTCCTGGCTATTGTGAAACTGCTTGAGGACAAAATGAATGTGCAGGAGGATGTGGATTCGGTAGGAGTGCAGGTGGTGCTTTTTGTGGAAGATTCGGTGCGATACTATTCGTCCATGCTGCCGCATCTCTATAAATATGTTTTTCATCAGAGCAGTTCGTTTATGGCCGAAGCGCTCAATGCACACGAGCAGATGCTGCGCATGCGTGGCAGACCCAAAATTCTGATGGCGCGTACCTATGAGGAGGCCATTGATATCTATAAAAAATACCGCAAAAATCTATTGGGAATTATCACCGACGTCACCTACCCGAAAGAGGGACAGAAGTGCGCCACCGCCGGTATTGAGCTCTGTGAGGCGGTGCGGAAAGAGGATCCGCTCATGCCTCTGATTGTGCAATCGACCGACGATATCTATAAGGAGGCAGCTCTTGGAGCGGGTGCAGACTTTGTGCACAAACTTTCGCAAACACCCCTGCTGGAGCTGCGTGAGCTGATTACCGCTAAATTTGGTTTTGGCGATCTGATATTCCGAAACAGCGAAACAGGCGAAGAGGAGCTTCGGGTTTCCACGCTGCGTGATTTGCAGAATAAGCTGGATAAGATCAGCGATGATGCGCTTTTTCACAATGCGGTGCAGGACAATATCTCACGCTGGCTCTACTCGCGGGCGATGTTTCCGCTGGCGGAGTTTCTGGAGAATTTCAAAGTGGACAGCCGCGAAAACACGGATCTGGATAAGATGCGCAAGGTGATTTATGACGCCATTGTTTCCTATCGGAAAATTAAAAATCGCGGAGTGATTGCACAGTTCCGCCGCGATCGTTTTGATAAATATTCTAACCTGGCCCGTATCGGTGAAGGTTCACTGGGCGGTAAAGGGCGGGGGCTTGCTTTTG
>CAYPPC010000084.1:0-11041 GCA_964412435.1 uncultured Paludibacter sp. | reverse complement strand
ATAAAAAAGCGGAACTCACAGAATTCCGCTTATAAACATTTTAGAGCTAACTTATTTAATCACTTTGAATGATTCGTTGCCCACTTTTACAATATAAATATTACCTCTGGCAGCATTCAGCTCAATGCGATTTCCGGTAGCTTTTGAGCTTTGCAGCATGCTTCCTTTCAAATCGTAAAGAGCCACAGTCTGATTTTCAATTTCACCATCTACCACAATACGGCCACCGGCTGCATAAATAGAGATATTGTTAATTCTATTATCCTGTGTGGATGTTCCCATCTGAATCTCTTTAATCACTTTGAAGTTTTTCCAGTAGTTCGCATTTTTGTAAGTATTCACTTTTCCAACCGGCACATAGAGCGTACAGTTATTAAAATCAACATCTCTGAAAGTCAGTCCGTTGATATTCATCGGAGTATCGCTGTCAACAATCAGTTCTTCCAGGCTGTTATTAAAGCCGAAAGCTTCTGCACCAATCTTATTTACCGAAGCGGGAATTAAGAGCGAAGTCATATTGCTGCAATTCTGGAAAGCAAAGTTTCCAATTTCAGTAACACCTTCGGGAATACGAACCACCCGCAAAGCTCTGTTGCTGAAAAATGCAAAATGCTCAATTTTGATCATGTCCGGTGAAAGGGTAATTGCCGGTATGCCGCTGTAGGCAAAAAGTCCGTCTTTAGCTGTTTTTATACCTTCAGGAAGTTCAAGTTGAGTAAACTCACAGCCCTGGAAAGCTGATTCACCGATCTCTTTAACGCTTGCCGGGATCTCTAATGAGGTAAGCCCTGTACAGTGATCAAATGCCAGTTTATCAATTTTTGTCAGGCTGCCGGGCAGCTGAATTGAACTCATTTTACTGAAAGTAAAAGCGTTCTCACCCAGGGCTGTAACGTTGTATGTTTTACCTGAATTACTGACTGTGGCGGGGATTACAACATCGCCATCCAGAAGATTGCCTGCTGTTACTTCAACCGTATTAGTTCCGGTTACCTTATATTTAACACCGTCTTCGGTGAATGTCTGAGCAGATAAGGTGAACAACATTAAGCCAAAAATCACAAGAGAAAAAATTCGTTTCATGGTATCAAGTTTTATCTAAATAGTATAAATTACTATTATATACTCTGCAAAAATAAACTTTTACTCTTAAAACGCAAAAGAAAATTACGCTTTATTACTTTATTTATCAAATAGTTATCGTAACCCGCTCCACATCGCCTCCTAATGGCGGATTCATTTTAGAAAGTTCCACCTCCAGGCTTTTAATCTGTGAAAACTCGCTCAACAGCGCTTCTTTTATCCGTCGTGCTACATGTTCAATCAGGTCAGACACGATCTCCATCTCCCGTTTCACCACATCATAAACTTCCTGATAATTCAATGTTTCTTCCAGCAAGTCCGATGTTTCCGCTTTTGATGTATCCAGTTCCATTTTTACTGTTACATAAAAGGTATTTCCTTCCCTTTTTTCGAAGTCAAAATAGCCATGGTAGGCGTGAAACTTCATCTCTTTCAAAGTTATTAGAGCCATAATTTCAGAAATAATCGTTGTTAAATGTTTCAATTGCATCAATCACTGCGACCGGATTATCTTTGCGCGGTGTGTGTCCCGCTTCAGGAATAAACAGTGGCATCAGAGGCGCTTCAATATATTCAAACAGTTCACTCAGCTGTTTATCGGTATCGAAAGGATCTTCCGAGCCACGCATCGCAAGCACCGGGCACTGAATCTTTTTCAATTCCGGTAAAATGTTCCAGTCATCCATTTTTGGCGAAAGCCAGAGCTCATGCCAGCGGCGAAACACTGCCTCCGCCCTGTCACCATGCAGCCTCTCCAGGCTTTGCAGCAAAGAGCTGCTCTGTGCTTTTTCCACTGTTTCGCGTACCGCTTTGCGCCCCTTCTCCTCAATGAATGTATGTGGTGTTTCAGCCATCACCCCTTTTATTTTTTCGGGGAAATGAGCAGCCGCCAGCAAAGCAATGGTGGCACCATCACTGTGACCAAACAGTAAGGCCCGGTCTATTTCAAGCACATCCAGCAGATCTGACAGCTCACGGGCAGCCTCCAAATGGTAGTTTTCAAATTCTGCCTCACCGGCACGATCGGGGGATTTACCAAAACCCGCCCGGTCATAAATCAAAATGTTCAGACCAAAGATCTGGGCGAGCGCCTGTGGAAAGTCACCCCAGGACTCTATGCCTCCCCAAGAGTCGTGCAATAATACCAACACCTCTTCACCACTCTCATCGGGCAGTATATATTCTCTGCAAAACAGCTGACGACCGTTAGCTATAATTTTTTTATCTTCTTTTTTCATCATATGTTTAGTTCAAGTTTCTCTGATTTCGCTTACCGGCGATAGTACTTACAAAAGTAAACAAATTGATTTAATATCGCATATTTTCGGAGATTTAAAGCTATCCCGACAAAAACAGTTAACTTTGCAGTTGATATTCTTACAGCATCATTTCATGAAAATTATAATCGACAAACATATTCCACATATCGCCGGCGCACTGGAGCCGGTGGCTGATGTGCACTATCTGGCTGCCGCCGAAATGACCCCGGAAGCGGTTCGCGATGCGGAGGCACTCATTATCCGCACCCGCACTATTTGCAACCGCGAACTGCTCGAAGGCTCTGCTGTTAAATTTATTGCTACTGCCACCATCGGCTATGACCATATTGACACAAATTATTGCGCCGAAAACGGCATCCAATGGACCAACGCACCGGGCTGTAACGCACTTTCTGTAACGCAATATATGGCTTCAGCGTTCTTCTATCTTGCCGGAAAAAATAATTTTCGACCGGAAGTGAAGACCATCGGTATTGTAGGCGTAGGCGAAGTGGGCAGTCGGGTAGCCAAGCTGGCTGAAGCACTCGGTATGCAGGTTTTACGCAACGATCCGCCACGTGCCCGCAAGGAAGGCGATAGCGGTTTTGTTTCACTCGAAACAATTGCCGAGCAGGCGGATATTATCGCTTTTCACCCCTTTTTGCACCTGGAAGGTGCGGATAAAAGCTATCACCTGGCCAACAAAACCTTCTTTGATTCACTGAAAAAGAGACCTATAATTATCAACGCCTCGCGTGGTGAAGTGATTGACGGCAACGCCCTGAAGCAAGCCATAAAAGAGAAGCGTGTAGGTGATGTTGTGCTCGATTGTTGGGAGAATGAGCCCGACATTGACACCGAATTACTTGGACTATGCACCCTGGCAACGCCGCATATTGCCGGTTATTCTGCCGATGGCAAAAGCAACGCTACCCGACAAAGCGTGCAGGCGGTAAGTCGCTTTTTCAGCTTGGGTTTGGATAATTGGATAGCACCATCACTCGAAGCCGGTTTTGATATCGATTTCAGAGATCATTCCATCGCCGATTTTTTCTTAGAAACTTACAATATCGAAGCGGACAGTCTGCGACTAAAAGCCTCTCCCGAAACTTTTGAGAAGCAACGCTCCGATTACCCATTCCGACGTGAGCCTAAAGCCTATCGTGGAAACTGCCCGGAAGGGTTTGAGGAGAAATTTGGATTTTTTTTTGAATAACAGAGTTTATGAGCTAAGCGGACTAATCTGAATTTGTCCGCCAATAGCTCGTAGTACCTTCATTACTGTAGCAAACTGGGGTTTTGCTCCATCCGAAAGAGCTTTATACAAACTTGGGCGACTGAGACCGGTTTCTTCTGCAATTTTAGTCATTCCTATTGCCTTAGCAATATGCCCAATAGCATTAATTACATCTGAATCATCACCATCTTCTAAAACAGTATTCAGATATTCTGCTATCATTTCATCGCTATCTAAATAGTCGGCTATATCAAATTTAGATGTTTTCATTATAATTCATTTTATCGTGAATATTGCTTTGTAAAATATCATAAGGATCTATTCCCTCCAACTTCTGCAACGTTTAGACATCGCACTATATCTCTCCCTCCCTAAAATGAGGTAAACGAGATGACAAAGTTTAATATTGTTTTAACCCGTCGTAAAATATTTCAGCAATTTTCAAACTTGTATTTCGACGGGGAATAATGGTCGCAAAGTACTGAAGCCTCAATATACGGGCGCTTTCTCACCGTCGATTTACGGTTTTGCAAAGGAAGATAACCTTTGTTGACGGTTATTTTTAATATTATCCCTTGTCATTCCGCAGGAATATAGTGCACTGAGTAATCATACGATATAAATTGCAAGTGCCCGCGTTTCTATTTTTTTTCTAAAACATATTATTGCTTGTTCAGTGCAAAACACACAAAAAGTCCTGCCCTACGGGCAGGAATTAGCTTTTTTATTCAACTCCGTGGGTCAATGACCCACGGTTATCAAAGTTCAGCCTTCCAGGCTGTGTTCTTGACAAAGCCCTCAAACTGTATCCAAGTGAATACAAAGATAACAAATATCTATTATTGACGTACTGATATTCCACAGATAATAATATACATCCCTCTTCTAATTCAATAAGCTGTCAAAAAATTTACTAATTTTGTAGTAAACAGATAAGACTCACAAACAAAATGCAGCTTTTATAAACAATGAAACATCGACTACTAATTATACTATCGCTACTTTTCACTCTTTCAACCTTTGCTCAAAGCCCGGCAGATGCATTTGCCAATGATCTGCTGCATCGAAATGCCAACATTTCTCTGCTGGTCAGCGATTTGAGCAGCGGAGCTAAACTGCACCAGCACCGGGCTGAAAAAGTAGCTATTCCCGCTTCCACTATGAAGCTGGTAACTACCGCAACGGCACTTGAAATTCTAGGTCCGACCTACCGCTTTACCACAACTCTTGAAACCGATGGAAACATTCAAAACGGTATACTTCATGGCAATCTTTATATCCGCGGCAGCGGTGACCCAACACTCGGCTCCGCCAAAATGGGCGATATTCATTTTCTGGAAAAATGGGTGGATGCGGTTAAAAAAGCGGGTATCCGTGAGATAAAAGGAGATATTATCGCTGATGCCTCCATTTACGATAGTGAAGGGATAAACCCCAAATGGATGTGGGAGGATCTGGGCAATTATTACGCGGCCGGGGCTTATGGTATTTCTTACAAAGACAACACCTATTTTCTGGAACTGAAATCTGGTGCTGTTGGTACACGACCGGAAATTTTAAAAGTCACACCCAACATTCCGGAATTGAAATTTGACAACCGCCTGGCAAGTACCACTATTCGTTTTGACAGTGCCTATATATATGGTGCACCCAACTCCAACGAGCGCACAATTTATGGAGCCATTCCGGCCAATCGGGCCAGTTTTACCATCAAAGGCGATATTCCGAATCCGGGTCTGGTACTGGCGCGCGATTTTGCCTGGAAGCTAAAATCAAGCGGAGTGGCTGTGAGCGGCAGTGCTACCGATCAGGTTAAAACAGGTAATCGAAACTCAATTTACACGCATCAATCACCGCCACTCAGCGAAATTATCCGCGAAATAAACGTTACCAGCAACAATCACTACACGGAACTGTTGTTTCGCCATCTGGCGTTGCAACGCTCAAAAGTAGCTACGACAAATCATGCTATTCGTGTAGTGCAAGACTTCTGGCGATTGAAAGGCCTACCCATCAACGAACTAAAAATGCATGACGGCTCCGGACTGTCACCCATGAATGCTGTTTCGGCTCAGTTTTTTGTCAATTTATTGCAGTATATGAGCCGCTCGGTTCACGGACACCATTTTCAGGCTTCACTGCCCACGGCCGGCAGTAACGGCACGGTGCGTAATTTTCTGCGCGGATCCGCCCTAAGCGGAAAAGTGTTACTTAAAAGTGGCTCCATTGGTGGGGTGCGTGCTTATGCCGGTTACATCAACAGCGGCGGCAAACGGTACGCTTTTGCAATGATTGTAAACCACCCCAACGCCACGTCAACAGCACCCACAACCCGAAAAATGGAAGAGTTCTTATTAAAAATTGCACCATGAGCGAACTAAGAAAACACATTACTGAAACCGATTCCACCAATCGCTTGCTGAAAGAGATGTTACGAAGCGAAAAGCTACCGGAAGGATTTCTGCTCAGCACCGATTTCCAATCGGCCGGCAAAGGACAGCCCGGTAACAGCTGGGAAAGTGAAACCGGAAAAAATCTGCTATTTACCCTGCTGCTCTACCCACACAGCATTCCCATTCAGCAGTTTTTTATGATTTCTCAAATCACCAGTCTGACTATAAAAAAGGCTTTGGACAGCTACTGTGATGATATTCGCATCAAGTGGCCCAACGATATCTATTGGAAAGATAAAAAGCTGGGCGGTATTCTGATTGAAAACTCGCTGATGCGCGATCGCATTGAGCAAAGTTTTATCGGTATCGGTCTCAATATTAATCAGGAGCAATTTCTTTCGGATGCTCCCAACCCTATTTCGCTCAGGCAGATTACCGGAAAAGAGCAAAACCGGGAAGCTATTTTAGAGGCTTTGCACAAGGAGTTATTGCAACTCTATCAACAGCACAATACTGAGGAGATCCAAAAAGAATACCATCAGCATCTCTATCGCAACAAGGGCTATCACCCCTACACCGACAGTGAAAGCGGTGAGCTGTTTTCCGCCAAAATCATTGCTGTTCAAATGGATGGAAAGTTGATATTAGAAGATGAAACCGGAAAAACAAGGGAATATTATTTTAAGGAAGTGGTATTTGAGTAGGGAATCCCCAATGCAATTCGAAATAAAAAGCACCGGGTAGTGAACATGCCCCAATCCCTTTATTTCTGATATTATTCAATTAAATTTAATACCTTTGCGACATATATCTATCTAAAAAACGGACCATGACAATTAAGAAAACAAGATTTACAAAGATATTTTACGCAGCTGTTGCTGGGTTTGCCTTTCTGCTTTTAATCTCCTGCAGTGCCTCGGGATCTTATATCCTTACCGGACAAGCTCGTACACCCATTTCGGCCAATGAGGTAAAGCTCTACCTCGATGCACCGGTTCAATATGAATCAATCGGAGTGGTAGAAGCTGTCAACACAGTGGGTGTAAAAAGGCAGAAATCACAAAATCAGCTTATTAAAAAGCTCAAAGAGGAAGCTGCCCGTTTGGGAGCAAACGGCATTCTGCTAACATCAACAGGCAGTCAGACACTGATTACTCCTGCATCGGGCGAATCACAAAGCAGCAGCACCAGCAAAGAGCTCAGAGCACAGGGCCGGGCAATTCTTGTAATCAAAGAGTGATTTATAAGATATAATTAATGGTGGGGCTGCACCGTCACTTCACCGCACAAATCCTGTTGCATCAGCGATTTCACCTTATCAATATCGCTGTATTCACCCAACAGGTACATCAGTTTGCTGATAAGTGCTTCTACAGTGCCGTCATAACCGCTGATTACTCCGGCCTGAATCAGATTTAGACTGGTCTCATACATTCCCATCTCCACCATGCCGGTGCTGCATTGCGATTTATTTACAATGATAATTCCTTTGGCGGTAGCTTCGCGCAAAGCTTGGTTGAACCACTCAAACTGGGGTGTGTTGCCGGCACCAAAAGTTTCCAGCACCACCGCTTTTAATCCGGGGATATTGAGTACGCCCAATACGGTTTGTTCCGTAATTCCGGGGAAAATTTTTAAAATGGCTACATTGCGGTCTGTTTTTGTGCGCACTTTGAGCACAGCGTCTTTATCCACTTTACGGATAAAATTGGGGTGAAACTTGATATGAATACCCACTTCAGCCAGCACCGGGTAATTAAAGGAGCTGAAAGCATTGAAGTTTTCAGAATTCTGCTTCGTACTGCGATTTCCTCTGAAAAGCTTATCTTCAAAAAAGAGCGATACCTCCGGCACCATCGGTTCACCTTGCGGGTTGGTAGCCGCAGCAATTTCAACAGCTGTAATCAAATTCTCCTTTGCATCGGTACGAACCATACCGATAGGTAACTGCGAACCGGTAAAAACCACCGGTTTGTTGAGGCCGTCCAGCATAAAACTGAGCGCCGAAGCGGAGTATGACATGGTATCGGTGCCGTGAAGCACCACAAAACCGTCATATTTATTGTAGTTTTCCTGAATACTCAGTGCAATTCTTTTCCACATATCCGGACCAATATCCGAAGAGTCAACAAAGGGCAAGAGAGGCTCTGCTTTGATATCAATTCCCAGCTTATTCAGCTCCGGCAACATCCGGATCATAAAATCAAAATCGGCCGGTTTCAGGGCACCGGTTGTGGTGTCGGCCACCATGCTGATGGTACCTCCGGTAAATATCAATAAGACAGACTTTTTCACTTTCATAAGTCAATACAGCATAAGTTACATTGCAAATATAAGCTATTTTTGGATTCTAAGTAACATAATGTCAATTATTTTTCATTGAAAGCCTTGCTTTTTTCTCTCCTTTTTATCTCCTGCAAACGGACATATGCGAACAATTACTTCACATCTCCTTCAAAAGAAAAAGGAATCCGGACAAGCACTGCACAAAGAGAACAAAACTGTCGGTTTTCCTTACTTTTTGACTGAACAATTCCCGGAACATTATTAACTAATATTTTCCGATATTTTTTTCTTCTTCAGGAAAAACTTAATTTTGCAGCTGTGAGTTAATTGAGACACTTCATGCGAATTTATTTAATCGGATATATGGGATCCGGCAAAACTACCATTGGAAAAATGGTAGCCGACCGGATGAAAATGCGCTTTATCGATCTGGACGAGATCATCGAAAAAGAGGCAGGGATGCCTATACCTCAGATTTTCGATGAGATGGGTGAGGAAAAGTTTCGGCTGATGGAGCAGAAAGAGCTTAAAAAAACCGGTAAACTATACAACAGCATCATCTCAACCGGGGGTGGAGCGCCCTGCTTTTTTGACAATATGGACTTTATGAAGAAAAAGGGGCACACTATCTATATTGACCTCACAGCCCGTGAACTTTCGGACCGACTCAAAACCACCCGGTTAGAAAAAAGGCCTTTGCTGGCCGGAGTCCCTTTTGACAAACTGGAGAGCCACATTGCCGCCGGACTGGAAAAGCGCCTTCCCTTCTACTACCGCGCCTCACTGCTTGTTCGCGGCAGCGACGAAGAGATTGAAGAGACCATTGTCTCTTATATCAACTCCGAAATTGAAATCAAGAATAGCAGTGAATAATATGATTCATGTCAGTTGCGCCATTATAGAAAACGGTGACGAGATTCTGGTTTGTCAGCGTTCCGCAAAAATGCGTATGCCGCTCAAATGGGAATTTCCCGGAGGGAAAATCGAAACCGGAGAGCAACCGGCCGAAGCACTTCAGCGGGAAATCATGGAAGAGCTGAATGTTCATTTTGAGCCCCTGGAGGCACTCACACCCTCCACACATCACTACGAAGAGTTCTCAATCACACTCTATCCCTTTATCGGAAAAATTACTGCCGGAAGCCTTCATCCTGAAGAACATGCACACGCCCTCTGGACCGAAATCGGTGAACTCAGGAGCTTTGACTGGGCAGCTGCCGACATACCGGTTGTTGAAGAGTATATCCGCCACAAAAGCAAACTGCTCAAACCTGAGTAATTTGGATATAAAAAAGACAAATTAATAATTTATTTTGAAAAACTATGTTACAAACTTGTTTTTTATATGAAAGTTTGTAACTTTGCCCTCAACGTATAACATGCAAGCAACATCGAAGGTTTGTTTTGACAGGAAAACCTCACTAAAACAAACGATCTGTTAGTTTCAGGCAAGTATATTGTTCGGAATATATTTTTTTAGACCTATTTCGGACATTTTTGTCCGCTTTCAAACTTGCGGTTAAACAGCGTAAAACAAACACTATAATTATCATCACTAATTATTAAACATTAATTACTATGAATCAAAAAAAACTATGGATTGCCCTAAGTCTGGTTGTCGGTCTATCCTTTGCCGTTTTGCTTTATTACGGATATGAGATTTATCAGACCAAACCACCCATTCCCGAAAAGGTGGAAGATGCATCAGGTAATGTCCTTTTTACCGGTCAGGACATCAAAGACGGAATGAATATCTGGCAAAGTATCGGTGGACAGGAAGTCGGTTCCATTTGGGGACACGGTGCTTATGTTGCCCCCGACTGGACTGCAGACTATCTGCACCGCGAAGCGCTCTTTTTGCTCAACAAATGGGCTGACGGTGATTATGAAGGAAAAACTGCCGTAGAGAAAGCTGCCCTGGAGCAACAACTTCAGGAGTTTATTCGTAAAAACACTTACGATGACGCCACTCAAACCCTCACTATTACCGAAGATCGTATCGAAGCTTATGAGTATCTGAAAGGATACTACACCGAGATCTTTATGGACAGTGACAATGAAGAGATCAATCAGCTTCGTGCTGACTATGCCGTTCCGCGCAACAGCATCAAAACCACAGATCGCATGGATAAAATGGCTCAGTTTTTCTTCTGGGCATCCTGGTCCTGCGTTACTGAAAGACCCGGCAAAGCAATTACCTATACACACAACTGGCCCAACGACGCTAAAATTGGTAACGTTCCCACCGGTGACCTGGTAATCTGGACCGGTTTCAGTATTATTGCTCTACTGGTAGGTGTGGGTGTTATGATTTTCTTCAATGCACGCGCACGTGAAGAGGAGATTCTTAAGCCGGTGGATGACCCGCTGATGAATCAAACCATCACGCCTTCGATGCGGGCAACCAAAAAATATTTCTGGATTGTTAACCTGCTGATTCTCGTTCAGGTCGGCATGGGAGTGATCACAGCCCACTACGGTGTAGAGGGCGACGGTCTCTACGGATTTGACATTGCCTCTATCCTGCCCTACTCAATCAGCCGTACATGGCACGTACAATTAGCTATTTTCTGGATTGCTACCTCCTGGCTGGCAACCGGACTTTATATTGCACCATCACTAAGCGGAAAAGACCCCAAATATCAAAAACTGGGTGTTAATCTACTCTTTGGAGCGTTGCTTATCGTGGTAGGTGGTTCACTCATTGGTCAGTGGTTTGGTGTTATGCAAAAACTGGGTCTGGTAGAAAACTTCTGGTTCGGACACCAGGGTTACGAATATGT
>CAYPPC010000083.1:5610-11115 GCA_964412435.1 uncultured Paludibacter sp. | reverse complement strand
ATCAAAGAGTACTTTAAGTTGCTGACTCCCTGAGCTGTTCCGGGAGTATGATGAGGCAGGTGGTTGTTAATTCCATTTGCCGCAGGAAGGGTGAAGTTTACAATTTAAGTGTGGTTTACTGTTTCCGGATGCGGGAATATCCGGTGAAGTACAACTTTTTGATAAGTTTTTTTGTTGACCATATAATACCTCAATCTATTAACTAATACTACCTACAACATGGAAAATTATTCATTTTACCTGGTACCTTTCTCCTCTCTGGTCGCACTCGGCTTTGCATGGTACTTTTTTCGCTCGATGATGAAGCAGGAAGAAGGTACGCCCGCCATGCGGAAAATAGCTCAGCACGTACGCGACGGAGCCATGTCTTATCTGAGGCAGCAGTACAAGGTTGTAACTGCCGTTTTTATCGTTTTAGCACTTATTTTCACAGTGATGGCTGTTTTTGGATTTCAAAACGGCTGGGTGCCTTTTGCCTTTTTGACAGGCGGATTTTTCTCGGGTCTGGCCGGATTTTTTGGTATGAAAACAGCCACTTATGCATCGGCACGAACAGCTTATGGTGCTTCAAAATCACTTAATAAAGGACTTCAGATAGCATTTCGTTCGGGTGCGGTCATGGGGCTGGTGGTAGTGGGTCTGGCACTGCTCGACATTGCTGCCTGGTATCTGGTGCTTGATCATTTTATAGCAGATAGTGATCCCGGACATAAAATGATGATTATAACTACTACTATGCTTACTTTCGGAATGGGAGCATCCACCCAGGCACTGTTTGCCCGTGTGGGTGGAGGAATTTATACCAAAGCGGCCGACGTGGGTGCTGATCTCGTGGGTAAGGTAGAGGCCGGAATTCCGGAGGATGACCCGCGCAATCCGGCTACCATTGCTGATAATGTAGGCGACAATGTGGGTGATGTGGCCGGTATGGGAGCCGACCTGTATGAAAGCTATGCCGGTTCCATTCTGGCAACAGCCGCTCTGGGTGCTGCCGCTTTTATGTCTTCGCCTGAGCTGCAGCTGAAAGCGGTGTTTGCACCGATGCTGATTGCAGCCGCAGGAGTGATTTTGTCGATTATCGGAATATTCCTGGTACGTACCGATGAGGATGCAGATATGAAAGGATTGATGAAGGCCCTCAACCGCGGGGTAAATATCAGTGCATTGCTGATTGTCGGTGCTGCTTTTCTGATTCTTTATCTCTTGCAAATACCTAATTGGTTCGGTCTCTCATTTTCAGTAATTATCGGCCTGCTGGCCGGAATTATTATCGGACAATCTACTGAGTATTATACTTCGCACTCTTACAAGCCGACGCAGCGTGTAGCAGAGAGCGGTGAGACCGGTCCGGCTACGGTGATTATCTCCGGAGTAGGTTTGGGGATGCTTTCAACAGCTATTCCGGTACTTACTGTGGGAACGGCCATCATTTTGTCATATTTGAGTGCCACCGCTTTCGATCTGGAAAATATGCTGAGTGCTGCCAACCTGAGCAAAGGGCTCTACGGTATTGGAATTGCAGCGGTAGGGATGCTCTCCACACTGGGAATTACGTTGGCTACAGACGCTTACGGCCCTATTGCTGACAATGCAGGAGGAAATGCGCAGATGGCAGAACTTGCACCGGAGGTACGTCAGCGTACTGATGCGTTGGATGCACTGGGCAATACCACGGCTGCTACCGGTAAAGGTTTCGCTATTGGTTCGGCTGCTCTGACCGCACTTGCTTTACTGGCTTCCTACATCGAAGAGATTAAAATTGGACTGGTGCGCATTGGTGAAAAAACACTGACTATGGGCAACGGAGATATCATTGAAACCGGTAAAGCCAGTTTTGTTGATTTTATGAACTACTATGAGGTGAATCTGATGAATCCCAAGGTGCTGGTAGGGGTGTTTATCGGTTCGATGATGGCTTTTGTTTTTGTCGGATTAACGATGAATGCAGTAGGCCGGGCTGCCCAAAAAATGGTAAATGAAGTGCGTCGTCAGTTTCGTGAGATAAAAGGAATTATGACCGGTGAAGGAACGCCGGATTATGCCCGTTGTGTGGAAATATCGACTAAAGGGGCACAAAAAGAGATGTTACTACCTTCGCTTTTAGCCATTGCTATGCCGATATTGACCGGATTGATTTTTGGAGTTTCGGGAGTGATGGGGCTACTGGTAGGTGGTTTGGGCTCCGGTTTTGTGCTGGCGATTTTTATGGCCAATTCAGGCGGCGCCTGGGACAATGCCAAAAAATATGTGGAAGATGGAAATTTTGGAGGTAAAGGTTCCGAGAGCCACAAAGCCTGTGTGGTGGGCGACACGGTGGGTGATCCCTTCAAAGATACTTCCGGACCTTCGCTCAATATTTTGATTAAGCTGATGAGCATGGTGTCGATTGTGATGGCGGGACTTACCGTGGCGTGGAGTCTTTTGTAAGTGCGACATTTGCCCGAAGGGAGAAAAATAGAAAAAATGAGTAACGGCGGGCACTAAAAATGGTGACCCGCCGTTATTTACAGGAAACAAAAATGTGAGAAAAATGAGAGAGAGAAAATTAATAGTGATGCTTGCAGCGGTGATGACGCTGTTTATATCATGCGATAAAAAGATAGAAGATAATTACCGCTCAGATCCTGAGTCAACAGTGCATGAGTTGCGTGAGGCACTCGGACGTAGTAAGACTTATATGATACAGTATGAAGTGGTAAATCGGGTGGAAAATGCGGTGGGTACGACCCTCTCCACGCAGTGGGTGGATGTGAAAAATGATAAGATGGTGATGGAGTCCTCTACCGAAACAGTACAAAATGGTTATTCAGAGAAGCATGAGGCGCTGACAATCAGCGATAAAGGGATGTTTTATATGATTAACCTGAGTGATAGGACAGGAATGAAGTCACCTACAGACTACAGCTACAATGATATGATGAATGAAGATAGTGAGGAGAGTCGTATGACCTTTCGTGCCATGATTGAGCAGGATGGGGGCCGCGTGTTGGGTAATGAGGAGTATCTGGGGCTTGATTGTCTGGTAACGGAGCTGGTCCAGCCCGATGGCGAGGTAGTTAGAATGTGGTTCTACAAAGGGATTCCTCTTCGAACCGAATCTACAAACTACAGACTCAGGACTTTGAAATATGAGGAGGGAATAAAGTTCCCAAAAAACAAATTGAAAATTCCGGAAGGAATTGATTTTAGGTAGATTTGGAGACGCCGGACAGTTTATTGCTGCACCGGCTTTTTTATTTTATAAATTTGAAGAGTTGTGGGTAGAATAAGCCTGAAATTGCTTATATTTGGATGCTGTAAATCCAATCCGATAATTGATGAGAAAAGCACTTCTTTCTGTTTTAATATGTTTTGTTCCTTTGCTGCATGCGCAGGAGTCTAAACCGCCGGTTGATCCTCTGAATGAGGCGATTGTTAATCTTTATTCGCAATTACTTGTTTTTCCGCAGGAGAAAATCTATCTGCAGACTGACCGTCCCTATTATTTAAACGGAGAGCAGATCTTCTTCAGAGCATTTTTGCTGGATGCATCCAAACAATCGCCTGCTACTTTCAGTCGTTATATGTATGTAGAGCTGATTTCACCGCTCGATTTAGTAGTAGTGCGGGAAAAAATCAGGATAGATGAAAAAGATGTTTTTAGCGGTGCTTTGAAACTGCCTGAGTCTTTACCGGAAGGGGAGTACAGCATACGGGCTTACACACGATATATGGAAAATCAGCCGGAGGAGTTCTTTTTCTCGCGGCAGGTTTTTGTGGCTGATCCGCATGCCCGCAAAGTGGAGGTAGACCTGGTGCTAAGAGAGACAGATAGTAATAAGCCGGAGTTAAACCTTTATTTTACCGACTCGGAGAAGCGGGTACAGCAACTCCCGTCACGTCTCGCTGTTCAGACAGACAGCAAGGAGCTACAGGTGGTTCAACCAAACGATTATGGTGCTTACACCGTTAACTATAAAGCTTCCAAGGAGAAAAGACCCCGTGTTTTGCTGATTGAGTATCATAATGGTACTACCCGGTTTAGTAAGTATATCAAAATTCCTGAAAAAGCAGAACTTCCTGATTTGACTTTCTATCCTGAAGGTGGATCTCTGATTCCTGGTTATAAAAACAGGGTTGCGTTTCAGGCGCTTATGCCGGAAACCGGTGCCGTAGAGGTGAGTGGCATTATATTTAACGATAAAAATGAGGAGCAGGTGCACTTCAAAACTTTACATAAGGGGATGGGGGACTTTCTGCTTGATGTGCAAGAGGGGGCGCGTTACCATGCCAAATTTGATTTTGAGGGTAAAAAGCAAAAAGTGAACCTCCCGGATGTGGAAATCGGTGCTTATGCTTTGCAGATAGAGCAGGGCAGAGAGGATACTCAGATAAGAATTCTGGAGAATACCCAGCACACAGCAGATACACTTTATCTGGTGGCTCACCGCCAGGGAGTGCCGATTCTGTTTCACGAAGTGAAAAACGGACAACGTAAATTCGATCTGGAAACTGCAATTTTAAACACTGGTATAAGTCATGTAATGTTGTTAGATAAAAACTTCCTGCCCTTGAGTGAGCGACTGGTGTTTAATGTTGGAAAAGATGCAGCAGAGCTGAAAGTCAGTGCCGGCAAACAGGAGTATAAAACAAGGAGCCTTGTGCAGTTATCCTTGCAAAGAACAGATGCTGCAACCGATTCATTCCCTTCCACTTTAGCCATATCTATTACCGATGATAAGGATGTAAAGGTAGATACAAGTACCAATATTCTGGCTGAAATTCTTTTGCGTTCCGAGTTGCGTGGGCATATTGAGAGTCCGGCATTTTACTTTGGAAAGAGTGATATTGCTGAGAGAGCGGCAGATTTGCTGATGCTAACACATGGTTGGCGCCGCTACTATGTGGAAGAGGCATTGCTGGGCGATTTGCAAAAACCGAAAGTGCAACCGGAGATTTATCTGACCATATCCGGTACTCTCAGAAAACCGGCCGGGCGGGAAAATCCTTATCCTTACGGCATAGTTCAGCTGGTATCTATGGAAGATGATTTCAAAGAGGCGCTGGAGGCAGATGAAGCGGGTCGGTTTGAGTTTGTTAATATTGAATTTGAAGACAGCGCCCGCTTTATGTTACAGGCACGTGCCCCTGACCGTTCCGGTGAAATTTTAATTGATACCGATGTGCCCGTTTATCCCGCTCCGGGAGAAAATCGAAAGAGCACAGGAGAGAGTGAGAGTTTGAACCGGACGAAAATTCCGCAAAAATATGTGGAGAAGGCGAATCAGAAGTATGCCCAGGAACATGGAATTCGGGAGATTGACCTGGATGATGTGATTATAACCTCCAGTAGAAAGCGAAACAGAGAACGTATTGATAATAATCTGAATCTGGGCAGTCCACACCGTTCGGTGTCGATGGCTGAAATTAAGGAGGAGCCACCTGCCACTTATGAGGATCTCTTTTATCGCCTGCCCGATGTGTCGGATGTGAGCAGCAGTGGCATCCGCTTTTCATCGGGATTAG
>CAYPPC010000083.1:0-5600 GCA_964412435.1 uncultured Paludibacter sp. | reverse complement strand
CATTGTGGTGGATGGAATTACCCGTGATTCAGAGTTTTTGTATAATATTTTGCATATTAGTGAGGTTGCACAGGTGGATGTTTACACAAGTATTGCAGCTAAAGCGATGTATATGGTCAAAGAAAGCCCCACCAGACCAACCGGGCCGGTTCTTGTGATTACTACCCGTCCGCCTGACTATTCGCAGCAGAAGGCGGGTGAGAATAATTATGTCATGGGAAATAAAAATATCATTGCTATTTCTCCCAAAGGTTATCAGGCAGCGGTTGAGTTTTACACCCCCGTTTATGATACGCGCAGGGCTATAATCAATCCTACCCCAGACTTGCGAAGCACTATTTACTGGAACCCGGGGATAGAAACGACTAAGAATAAAAGCACACAAATTGAATTTTACACGGCTGATTCTCCCGGCACTTATACCGTGACTATTGAAGGTGTCGGTCCCGGCAGAAAGCTGATTTATAAGCAGGAGAAAGGAGCGATTAGTGTGAGGTGATTCGGCTATGTCTTTTGAGTCAATGTTGCTTTGACATGTAAAATTTGTATTTATAAAATCGGATTATAGGTTGTTTTAGTTCTGCCTTTCAGGCAGTAGTTTTATGATAGAGTTTTTTCCGTGGGTCGTTGACCCACGGTTACCCAAATTTAGCCCTTCGGGCTGAGGGTGGTGCGATTGATTGTTTTATTGGGCTAAAGCCTGGGTATCATTATCCGTTGCTGAACCCCGACTTAAAAGTCGGGGCTATTGAGGGTGCGGTTGGTCGGATGTAGTGGATTGATTGAGAAAACTTTACCAAATTCTGAAACTTAGGTAAAGTATCAGCAAAAATCAAACTTTCCAAATTATAAAGCTCGAATAGTATGCAGTCTTTATCGCCCGTCGTAATGCAAACTTAATGTTTGCAGCAATATCTCTCGACGGGCTTGAAGCACTAAGTACTCCTTGTCATCTCGTAGAGATATAGTGCGATGTAAAAACGTTGCAGAAGTTGGAAGAGAGCTACTTTCTAGTTTTGGAAATAAGCTTAATAAGGTAGGATTTGTACTACAGGTTTTCTACTAAGGTAATCATAGAAGACAAATAAGGTTTTAATTACGTTTAATAAGCCTTATTTCAGACTCATTTTTACCTTAGTAGCAATTATCGTGAAGAATTACTATAAGCTTATTCCCTTATTTTGATTAGAGAATCAATATGTTTTAGTATACTATCTACCATGTTGTAGTTTGCTGGTAATACAGATAGATACAAGATGTTCTGACTTTCAGGCAGTGCTTTCTGTGGAGATTTTTTCTGTGGGTCGATGACCCACGGTTATCAAAATTAAGCCCTTCGGGCTGAGGGTGGTGCGATTGATTGTTTTATTGGGCTAAAGCCCGGGTATCATTATCCGTTGCTGAACCCCAACTTAAAAGTCGGGGCTATTGAGGGTGCGGTTGGGTGATTTTATTAGAATGATTTAGTAAACTCAAAGCCTGAAACTTTGGTAAAGTTTCAGCTATGATTAAGCTTTAATGCGCTATGCCAATATATCTATATACATAATACACCATTATTCCAATACACCAATTATTACACAAACAAATCAACCACCAGGTAAATAGCTGCGGCAATTGCAGCACTAATCGGGATGGTGATGATCCTGGCGGTAACCAATTTCTGGGTTACTCCCCAGCGAACAGCTGAGAGACGTTTTACTGATCCGACTCCAATAATAGAACCTGTTACTACGTGCGTAGTACTCACCGGAATTTTGAAAATCTGTACAAAAAAGAGGGTGAAAGCACTCGCTGTTTGCGATACAAATCCTTCAGTTGGAGTAATTTTTGTGATGCTGCTACCCATGGTTTTGATAATTTTCCATCCACCGGAGAGTGTACCTAATGCAATGGCAGCAAAACAGGAGAATGGCACCCAGTCATGAATGTTCTCGATAGAATCGAGGTATAAAAAATGATGCACATCGGGGTTGGCTGCGGAGTAGGATATAAGGGTTACTGCAATGATACCCATCACTTTTTGCGAGTCGTTCAATCCCTGTCCGATACTTAGCAGTGCCGATGTAAATAGCTGCAATCGCTTAAAGACCGAATTGGCCTTGTGCGGATTGGCCCTTTTGGCCGCATGCATGGTGATGATGGATATGATAATACCACTCAACATACCAATCAGGGGCGCCAGCACAATAAAGAGAGAGATAACCAGAATGGTGTTGCCGTGCACTGCTCCAAAACCGGAAGCCGTTACAGCCGCACCTGCAAATGCTTCAATCAGCGTATGTGAAGAGGAGGAAGGAGTTCCAAACCACCAGGTAATCAGGTTCCAGATGATGGCGGCAATCAGTCCAGAAAAAACAATGGGTAGAGTAACATACTCTTCCAACACTGTTTTGGCCACTGTGTCGGCCACTCCAAACTCACCAATAATATATTTGGCAATAAAGAAGGCAACAAAGTTAAAAGTTGCAGCCCAGATAACAGCCTGAAGCGGTGTGAGAACTTTGGTTGATACTACCGTAGCAATGGAGTTGGCGGCATCGTGAAAACCGTTGATATAGTCAAAAATCAGTGCAAGAACGATAATTATTATAAGAAAAGTCATAAGGCGTATAAAAAAAGAGAGTCAATCGATTACTCCTGACTCCCGTTCCGGTTATTTATGCGTACTTTACAATGATGGTTTTGATGATTTTGCCGACACTTTCGGCTACATCGGTAGCATTCTCAAGTTCGTACATAATCTCTTTTTTCTTGATCAGCTCTACACCATCTTTTTCATGTTGGAAAAGATCAATAATGAAGTGTTCATAGATGTCATCTGCTTCATTTTCAATGTAATGTAGCTGGTTACAATATTCAGTGATAATTTTCAGGCGCTTTTTGAGCACATTCAGTTCATCCACTGACTTTTCAATCAAAAGTGAACTTCTTTGTAAAGTTTCAGCAAGCGCAATAGCCTCCTTCGGGAGCTCTTTCGGCTTGTATAGATGGATACGTTTGGCAGAGCTGTTGATGTGATCAATTACATCGTCCATGGTGTTGGAAAGTTCATGAATATCTTCACGGTCAAAAGGAGTGATAAATGTAACGTTCAGTTCATCAAAAACCTGGTTGGACAGCTTGTCTCCCTTGCGCTCTACGTCTTTAATTTTCTTGTAATAAGCTTCTGTTGTTTCCGGACTGTAGTTTTTAATAAATTCGATCATTAAATCCGAAATCTCAACAATTACATCTGAAAGTGCCGAAAGGATGGGGAAAAACTTAGGTTCCTGCGGCATAAATCTTCTTAGAAAAGAATTACCCATTTGTGTCTTTTTTATTTTTAATCTGTTGCTTAAACTCTTTTTTTATTCTGTCGCGAACTTCTAAAAGATGCCGCAAAGGCACAAAAAAATATGAAGAGAGATAGATAATTATGAGGATTTTTTGCAGATTTATTTCATTAATCGAACGCGCCGCTATTTCGGATGTAAGTGTCGGATTATCAGTCGGTTGTTTTGAGTGTAGTCTGTTTTGGCTCTTTAGAATGAGATTTTTTAAGGAAATAATTTTTGTTAGTTCAAATAATTACATTAATTTTGTAGGACTAATTAGTACTAATATAAAATTGTAGAAAAATGGCTTATGTAATTAATGATGATTGTATTGCTTGCGGTGCTTGTATTACCGAGTGCCCTGTAGATGCAATTTCAGAAGGGGATATCTATGTGATTGATCCGGATATCTGTACTGACTGCGGTACTTGTGCCGACGTTTGTCCTTCAGAAGCAATACATCCTGCGTAGTAAAAAACACGCATTCAGAAAACAAAATAAATCCTGTCGGCTTGCCGGCAGGATTTTTTTATCTTTAATATGGAGATAATGAACTAAAACGCTTTGATTTCAGCGGCTGCACGGGTGGCTGCTTCACCTTGCCCGTAGAGATTCATACTGAAATCCGACTGACGGGTTTTTGCAGTTTCATAAGCGCTGATAATTTTTGCGGAATCACTTCCGGTTAAAGTGTTGAAACCATTCTCAATTAATTCCACCCATTCGGTCTGTTCACGCATGGTGACACACTGTTTACCGAAGAAAAAAGCCTCTTTTTGCACTCCGCCGCTGTCGGTTAACACCATCTGACTGTTTTTGAGCAATAAAATCATATCGAAATAACCGACCGGATCAATCAGGCGGAATTCCGGTTCAATCTGCATTGATTTCAGGATGTTACGTGTGCGCGGATGAACGGGGACTACCACTTCCATCTCCCGGTTGATGGTGTTAAGTGCGTCAATGATACCACGCAGGTTATTTGGGTTATCTGTATTTTCCTGCCGGTGAATGGTGGCTAAAACATAGTCCTTCAGCTTCAGATCAGCTATAATGCTTGATTTTTCCTCTGCTTTGGCAGCATAGAAAAGGGCAGCATCCTGCATCACATCCCCATTTTTCACGATTTTGATGTCGAAATTATCGAAACCTTCCGCTTTCAGATTTTTGATAGCGGTGTCAGTGGGGCAGAGCAGCAGACTTGAAATGCGGTCAGTCAGAATGCGGTTCACCTCTTCCGGCATTTGCATATTGAAAGAGCGCAGGCCTGCCTCCACATGCACCACGGGGATATGCAGTTTCGAGGCAGCAAGTGCTCCTGCCAGGGTTGAATTGGTGTCACCATAAACTAACAGTCCGTCCGGTTTTTCATTCAGCAAAATCTCTTCAATCCCCTCCAGCATGCGTCCGGTCATGGCCCCGTGTCCCACACCGTGAATATCCAGATTGTAAGCCGGGTGCGGAATCTCCATTTCATCAAAAAACACATCCGACATATTGGCATCGAAGTGCTGCCCGGTGTGAATAATCTTCTCTTCCACGCCCATCAGCTGAAATTGGCGGCTCAGTGTGGCGGCTTTTACAAATTGTGGACGTGCACCAACTACGGTTATTACTTTTTTCATTTAGTACGTATTCTATTAATTGTTTATTGTGTCAAGCTGTATAATATATCGCTCAACTCTTTAGTTAAAGCGCGGCGTGAATATTTTTCTATTTCTTTACCTTCTTGTTGTATTTTTCCGGCTTTATATCCACGGTAATATTCTAAAATTACCTGCTTAAGTTCTTTGTCCTGATCAAAACCAACAATTTTACCTGTACTGGTTTCTTTCAATATTTCTGCAACATCACCATCTATGGGGCCTATGGCGAGGATTGGTCTTCCGGAAGCCATGTATTCGAAAAATTTCCCGGTTAAAATTCCTTTGGCATTAGCAGTGTTATTGATCAGCAAGAGCAAAATCTGAGAAGCGTGCTGCTTTTTTATGGCATATGAATGATTAAGGTAATCGATTTTGTTTAAATGTTGTGATAAATTATTTTGCTCAATAGATTCTAAAACTGAAAAGTCTGTTTTACCAACTAATTCAATACTAAGCTCTTTTCGGAAACTATCATCTTCATTGATCAGCTCAGATAATACTTTCCAAAGCATTTTGGGATTTCGGGCAGCATTTAATGTACCGATATGAGCAATAGAAAACTTATTGTCGGGGAGAACTTGCTCTTTAGGAAAGTCCTCGCTGTCATAACCGTTGGTAATCAGTTCGATGCGGTTGT
>CAYPPC010000082.1:0-11121 GCA_964412435.1 uncultured Paludibacter sp. | reverse complement strand
TCCTAAAGCTTCAAGTTTTTTCAACTTTTTTTCTTTACAATCATTGTTTTCTTGTTTGTAATCTACTATATCATTTATCAAATCAACCATTTTTCGATCCCACTCTTCATAAGTTACTGGACTTAACATAAACTTCAGCTGATATGATAATTCAATCAACTTTTTACAATTAACAGGCTCAGTTCTTGCTGTTGTGCAAAAATCTATCAATAAAGTCCGAAGTAACTTTATATATTCAACTCGCTCTTTAGTTACATACTCCAAAAATGTATCCTTTTTCGATTTACGGGCGGTATCTATAATCGCAATTATAGCAACTAATGCTGTAAGTACTGGCGAAAGAATTCCAACATAAACAGAGGCACTATCTATTGATGTCATAAGAATTGCTATATCTGTCATAATAAGCTTAAGTGTTTCAAAATTATAATTTTTCTACTATTCTATTTTTTAATTCATCTTGATTAGTCACAGTTCAATCAATGAAAAAACTTAAGCAACCCTTTTTTTCGCTCCTTAATCCGCTTAGCAGGTACTCCGGCATAAATACCCCATTCATCCAAACTTCTATTTACCAAAGACATCGTTCCAACAGCAACTCCCTGTTCAATTGTAACATTAGGTAAAATTACAGAAGATGCACCAATCTGACAATAACTTTTTATTAAGACTTCTCCACCCTGCACATTCGTAAACTCTTTTGGTGGCATTGGGCTAATAAGATAATCACCAGAAAAATCATCTGATGCTGAAAAGACAGTAGTCCTAGGCGACAAACCCGTATAATCTTCCATAACAATTCCATTTTGGCCGTACAATGCACAGAATGCTGAAATATGAATATAAGAACCTAAGTTTATTTTACCGGATAATATACAGAAATCATCTATTCGCACATTAGAACCAATAGATATTTCATAAATATTGTAAAAAGAAGCTTTACGACTAACTAAAACATTGTCACCAACTTCATTAAAACCCAATTTTGATAACTCTTCTTTTGTGTAAAATGAACTCATACTTTTATTATATTTACTATCATTTCAACGTCCCTATCACTCAACTCTACAAATATCGGTAAACATAGCACCTCTTCGGCTAATTGATGTGCAACCGGCAAGTTTTCAATCCCGGCTGTAGGCAGAGAGCTATACGGTTCAAACTCACTAATCAATGGATAAAAGTATCGTCGTCCAAATATACTCTTTTCCTTTAAATTTTTGTAAAGCGTATCACGACTTATCCCGTACACGGACTCATCTATAAAAACAGGAAGATAAGAGTAAGTGTGCTCCACATCCGGCATATCTTCCAGACAGCGTATTCCAGGCGTGTCTTTTAACAATTCTCTGTTAAGTTCTGTAATCACTTTTCTACGCTCGATAAAGCCATCCACATATTTCAGCTGCAATAATCCGTAGGCTGCTTGCACTTCATTGAGTTTGGCATTAATGCCCGGCTCCTCTACAACGGTCTCTCCCCGAAAACCAAAGTTTTTTAAGTTGTCAATACGATGTTTCATCTCCGGTGTATGGCTGATAATAGCCCCTCCTTCAATTGTACTATACACCTTTGTGGCATGAAAACTTAAAATAGATAAATCCCCAAAATTTAGAATTGACTCCCCGTTTTTCTTTACACCAAAAGCATGCGCTGCATCATATATTACTTTTAAGTTATGTTTCTTTGCAATCCGGTCAATCTCTTCTACCTCACAAGGATTACCATAAACATGTACCGGCATAATCGCAGTAGTTTTATCTGTTATGGCAGCTTCTATCTTTGCCGGATCTAAGTTACCGTAAACCGGGTCAACATCTACAAATACAGGAGTGTTTTTATTCCACCAGAGTGAATGTGTAGTTGCCACAAAGCTAAATGGTGTAGTAATTACTTCACCTTTGATATTCAATGCTTGCAATGCTGACATCAAAGCCAGCGTACCATTCGCAAAAAGTGAAATGTACTTCACGCCTAAATAGTCTGCCAGCTCCTCTTCTAATTGCCGCTGAAGCGGACCATTATTGGTCAGCCATTTATTTTCCCAAATCTGCTCCAAGTAAGGCATAAACTCTTCCATTGGAGGCATAAAGGGTTGGGTGACAGTTATCGGTTTATTATTCATTATTATATTCTTAGTAATTTCATTAAAACTTTTGACATACAACTACTTCCACCCTCTCTTTCTTCTCCGCTTATCTTTCTTAAACAGAACACGTTCAACAAACCATATCATCTTATATATAATCGGATAGCGTTTCAAACGTTTTATTTGTTCTATTTCAAAGGTATAGTTATCATAATCAGCTAAAATAGATTCTGAAACCAACTCTTCCAACACTTGTCGTCGCTCTGCCTTATCTAACTCTAAATTGGTACTGCTAATACCAGTCATATCAAAATAGGTGACATATCTATCTGTAAATTTAACATTCGCGTTATTTAAACCAGCAACAAGCAAATACCATTTCCAATCGGAAACAATTTTTAGTGTTTCGTCATAAAGTCCATACTTGTCAAATAAGGAGCGTTTGATATAAGCTGAAGTATGTTGTAAGGTACCCCGATAGAATGTCATTAAACTAACGTTCTTTTCCAGATGTTTGGTATAGCGCTTTTTTCCATCGGGGCGGATTTGGATAACATTGCCGACGAATATGTCAGCCCCCTCTAACTCACCCAAAGGGGGAGAACTTAGAGCGTGCAACATATCTTCCACAACTCTTTCATCCACTAACCAGTCACCGGAATTTAAAAAATGAAGATACTCTCCCTTTGCTTTTAAAATGCCTTTATTCATGGCATTGTATATTCCCTTATCCGGTTCGGAGTAGAAGCCACCACTCACCCCGTTTATCCAAACACAAGTGCTATAACCATCAAACGTATCAACAGCATTGTCAAGCATACTCTTGATAATCGCACGATCTGAAGTCCCCCCTTGCTCCGCTTTGAGCGAACCTGCCTTGCCGTCAGGCTGGGTCGAAATGGGGGATTTAGGGGGGCTTCCATCCACCACAATATATTCAAACTCTTTTGAAGTCTGACTCATCACACTCACCATGGTCTTTTTGAGACCGGCGGCGTTGCTGTAGTTGATGGTAATTATACTTAATCTCATTTCTACGCTTTTATCCTATCCCTTCATATTCAAAGCCCAACTCATTAAGCTCTTTCTTATCATAAATATTTCTTCCATCTAACACAAGCGGATTTCTCATTACTTTTTTAATCACCCTCCAGCCCGGCATTCTAAATTCCTTCCATTCGGTAATTAATAGCAATGCATCCGCCTCATCAACAGTTTCATAAATATCATTAGAAAACTCAAAACCGGTAAAATCAAGTTGTTGTTCACGTATCAAGTAGTCAATATGCTGTTTAGACGTTTCTATTGCTACCGGATCATAAGCTTTTACTTTAGCTCCTGCAGTTAATAGTTTTTTAATAACCTCAAAGGCCGGTGCCTCCCGTATATCATCTGTATTGGGCTTAAAAGCAAGACCCCAAATTGCTACAGTTTTCTCAGTCATCTCTTTTCCCCAGCGTTTCAGGAGTTTTCTGTAGAGCACCTCTTTTTGGTTTCTATTAACAGCTTCAACAGCTTTCAAAATCTTCAACTCATGACCTGCATCATCTCCTATACGAATTAAGGCCTGTACATCCTTTGGAAAACAGGAGCCACCATAACCGGTACCGGGATAAAGGAACTTATTTCCAATTCTCGAATCTGTACCAACTCCTTTGCGCACCATATTTACATCAGCACCCACAATTTCACACAAGTTAGCAATATCGTTCATAAAGCTGATGCGTGTTGCCAGCATGGCATTGGATGCATATTTTGTCATTTCTGCTGATGCAATATCCATAAATATTACCCGAAAGTTATTTAACAAAAAAGGTCTGTAAAGGCGGGTCAACAGCTCTTTGGCACGCTCACTATCCGTACCTACTACCACTCTGTCAGGACTCATAAAGTCATTTATAGCATCACCCTCTTTCAGAAACTCCGGATTGGATGCCACATCAAAGGGAATATTTACTTTTCGTTTCTTCAGCTCTTCTTCTATTGTTTTACGTACTAAATGTGAAGTACCAACCGGTACGGTACTTTTAGTAACAAGCAAAACATGCTTTTCCATTTTTTGTCCTACTTCACGCGCCACATCAAGCACATATTGCAAGTCAGCACTTCCATCCTCATCCGGTGGAGTTCCCACGGCACTGAACAGAATATCTGTATCATTCAATACCTCTTTCAACTGAGTAGTAAAATGCAATCGTCCGGCATTTACATTTCGCTCAACCATTGGTGTTAAACCTGGTTCATAAATAGGAATAACTCCCTTTTTTAAGTTATCGATTTTTCTCTCATCAATATCTACACAGGTTACGTCAACACCCATTTCAGCAAAACAGGCTCCTGAAACTAAACCGACATAACCTGTTCCAACAATTACTATCTTCATATAATTTCTATTTATAAACTACGAGTAAACTTTAGCTTTTATTTCAAAAGGTTCTTTAATTCCTACTATTCGACATATTCTACGAATTACTTTTTGATAAAATGGACGAGTAACACCGCTATTGACACTATAGTAAGCATTAACTAGACGCTCATCTTGATATATTATATCTAAAAAATCAAATTTGTCTTTTATGCACAACTCTTTATGTCTCATATTACTGTGCACCCCACTATTATCACCGCTGCCATCCAATCCTAAATTATCAACAAATGAATGCGTTGGTACAATAGCTACAGCGTGGTTGACGAAGTGTGCGACAGTAAACTGAATCGACCAAATATTCAAACGTCCACTTTGCTGATCTCTTAACATATTAAACATATCATTTCCACCCCGGTTAAATGCTTTTTGCATAAACTCATCCTGCTCCATTTTACTATACGCTTCAACACTCCAATCCACTTTTTCCCAACGGTCGATCCACGTTGCCCACCCCCAGGATCCGTTTCTTGGAGAGGCATACACATCATAGCCGTAATCAACCGGAATTTTCATCATATGTTTCGGCAAATTATAGCCGGCTATTGAAAAAACTGACGCTCGCTCCCTGTAAAACTCCAAAGCACTGTTCATATAATTAAGAAAAGACGGCGATGTCCGTAAATCATCTTCCATAACGATAATCTTGCCATATTTTCCAATAATTTCAGTCACTCCATCACGAATGGAGGCAGACAGTCCCTTATTTCTATCAGACTCAATAATATGAACTTCTCCACACCATTTTTCCGACTTAACCAACTTACGCACCTTAGCTATATCTTGTAAAGTCTCTTTAGATGCTCCTGGTCTTGCTCCATCACAATAAATATATAGCGTACTTTTATCAGCCAGATTATTCTTTTTTAAAGCTTGTAAAGTTTCACCCGTATGTTTTGGGCGATTATATACAAAAAGTACTATAGGGGCTAATTCTTTCATATTTCCAGATTTAGAGACAAAACTCTGTCCGCCAAAATTGAATTATAATATTTGTGTTTCGACTGAAACATTTTATACTGATGTGTGTTTACAACATTATGTATAAAGTCTGTTGGTGGTGTGAAACCTCGTTTTTTTGCATATAAAATATAATCCGGTACAATCCCTCTCAACACATCTTTTAAGAATCCCTTAGGTTCCTGCTTATCATACTTCACATCAAGAGGTAATGATGACACATACTCCACGAGCTTGTAATCCAAAAAGGGTGATCTTATTTCGATTGAATTACCGGCCCCAAGCCTATCAGACAGATAAAGATAGGCCATTGTCATAATATTATCAAAACTAAAGTCATACACTAAATCTATTTCAGAGCCTAAGACAGCATTTCCAAATGATTTGTTAAGACTTATTTCTGAAAAATGTAAGATCTCATTCTGAAAAAAAAGAGTAGCGTCACTCACAAACTTCTTATAATCATCATATTGCCAAAACCCAATAGAGCTATCCTCTATTTTCATCGGGTAACCTGCAAAAAGAACATAGCGAATATTTTTATACAAAAACTGTAGAAATTCTCTTTTTTTCTTGATGCCGCGCCAGGGAAACAAGGACTGATGATAGCGGTGTTTGTAAAGTGATTCAGCCATACTGTTCCAATAGGGATATCCATAAAACAGCTCATCACCTCCCATTCCTCCAAGTAAAACCTTAAAACCTAAGTCATTCACCTTTTTATAAGTGGCCCATTGTGCTATGGCAGCAGCATCAGTAATTGGTTCATCAAGATACTGCGTTAACTCCTCAAAATGCTCTATAAAATCATTTTCATCCAACTCAACTTCATGATAAACAAAACCACGCTCCTTAGCAAACTTTCGAGCAACAGCTCGCTCATCACAGTCATGTTGCCCTTTATACCCGGCAGTTATGGTATGTATTTCTTTTCCGGTCTCTTTGGCTAATGCTGCAATTGCACTTGAATCAATTCCTCCACTTAACATCACAGCTAATGGAACATCGCTTTGCAAGTTAAGCTCCACCGACTCACGCAATAGCCTTAACGTCTCTTTTTTTGCAATTTCAGCTGAATCTATTTTTTTTGCAATTGATTTTCGGTTCCAATATTGTTTAATATAGATACCATTGTTATCAATTATGGCGAAATGTCCCGGTTCTAAACGTTTTATTTGCTCAATATAAGTTTCAGACTTATGTAAAGGTGATGTATAGCGAATGGGTTCCGACAACCTTTCCAGATTTACTTGTGGTTTATGGATAAAGTTTTTCAATATCGCTTTAAGCTCGGTACTAAACAGATAAGCTCCGGGAATGGCTGAATAGTATAAAGTACGCAAACCGATTCGGTCACGAGCAACGAACAACTGATTTTTATTTTTATCAAAGAGTACAAATGCAAACTCCCCCCGGATATGAGACAAACAATCTGCTCCATACAAAGAGTAAAGGTGTAGAACCACCTCCTTATCTAAATTGGTATTACACGATATGCCCTGCTCATTTAACCTTTGCCGGAGCTCTAAGTAATTGTAAATTCGACCATCAAACGCAAGAACAAGCGTTTGATCTCCATTTATTAAAGGCACTGTTATTTTATCACCAATAATTTGCATTTCAATCTGAGCTAAAGCAACATTATCCTGTGACCAAACACCCTGAGCATCCGTTCCACGATATTTCATTTCTCGATTCATCGCTTCTAAACGACTCAGGTCATCCTGCTCTATCTCTCCATATCTATATAATGCTGATATTCCACTCATACTTTACTGTTTATTAAAAACTTTTTCAATTTGTGCGTAAATTTTGTCTGTATTTCTTTCAATGGAAAATTTCTTTGCAGAGCGATAGGCATTATTTCCTATTGTGTTTAATAACTCCGGTTTCTTTATAAACTTCTCAATCAAATCTGCCAGTTTTTCCGCATCTGCCAAGGGATAAAGATATCCATTTTCTCCCTCAATAATTAATTCAGGATTAGCCCCGGACTTACTCGCCATCACAGGCATACTGTGTAGCATATACTCAATTGTTACTCGTCCGAAAGCTTCATCTCGTGAACTCATTACACCCAGATTCATCTCCTTAATAATTTCATTCACATTATCCCGGTGTCCCCATATTTTCACCAAATTGTCTATATCATTTTTTCTAATAATATTAGAAACTTCCGCAAGATACTCTTTTTTAGATGTTCCAATAAGATTTAACCTTAAATTACCATAACCTCTCTCTTTAAGCAGAGCAATTGCATTAACAGCATCCAACTGCCCTTTTTGTTCACACACAACTCCTACAAGAACAATCTCCAGGACACCATTTTTAATTTGATTTTGCCGCGATTTGATTCCCTTATTAGCTACTCCATTATAAATGCGTACCATCCTATCATTAGGCAAATACGCTTTATAATATTCAAACATATAATCTGAAATAAGGAAATACTTTTTATTAACATTCTTACGCCATAACTTTTTAGATAAGGATAAGGATAAAGATAAGGATAAATTAAACTGTGTCAAACTTTCACGAAAATGCCAGACATGTGGCACTTTTAATTTTTCAGCCAGAAAGATGCCCATATTGATTGTAACTGAATTGGAATAAACCAAATCAATCGAATAATCTTGAAGCATCTTAGCAATTTTATTTACTCTTTTAAAATTAATTAATTGTTTTCGCTTATTTAGAAGGTATTGAAAAACTCCTCTATTATCATTTACCCACCAGTAGTAATGTGTCACTAAATATGGAACTTCGGCCTTATCCAACTCTTTACACAGTTCACCCTTCGAAGGCATCATCACCACCGGATTAACTCCATATCGCTCCCTAAGATCAAGCATCAATGCCAGCATGGAACGTGATGCTCCATAAAAGCCGGAGTAGTGAGAAAGAAAAAGAATGGTTTTCATACCTTATTGAATTTAGCCTGTTTTATAAGTTTGCAAGGTTTATATTCAAAATACAATCCTTTTAGTTATCTTCCATCTACGTGAAAGCATAGATTCAGATAGTGGAGATACATCAATATTTTCACAAAGTTTTATAGCTTTATATTTCTGAAGAATAGAGAGCTCCCAAAATGCAGACAAACTTAAACTTAACTGATAATTAACTAGTTCATCTGTTATCTTTTTTATATATTCATCCTTTATTAATTTTTTATTATTAACTAATCTCAAGCACAGATTAATCCAAAAGTAAAAATGGTTCTCATTAACTTTCCGTTTAGTTATTGACGCGGGATTATTCCTATAAATATAAGGTGAAATATCGATATGCTTAATTTGTTTGATTTTATCCATCATAAGCAACGAGTAGTCCGCATCTTCAAACATCAAGTTCTCAACAAATAACAATTTATTATCAAGTAAAAACTTTCTTTTATGAACTCGACGCCACACTTCAATTCCTTTTTGCCACCATAGATCATTTTCATCTTGTAAAAACTCAGAACCTGTCTTTACATCAAGTTCATAGTTTACTCTATATGGTATTTCTTTTTTACCATTAAACTCCTTGTAATCAAAGTGAATAGCTTCAACATCTTTATATCGGTTTAAAGTATCAAAAATTTCAACTAAACAGTTTTCCTCTATATAATCATCAGAATCAACAAACCATACATATTCGCCTGTAGCTTTTAATAAACCTACATTTCTTGCAGAACCCTGCTTTTGATTTTCTTTTTGTTGAATTATTTTTAATCCATGATACTTCTCAGCAAGTTTTATCAATAAATTTAGACTCTGATCTGTCGAGCAATCTTCAACAGCAATAACCTCATATAGAGAGCGAGCTACATTTTGACTATACAAACTGCTAATACATTTCTCTAAATACTTTTCAACGTTATAAACGGGAATAATTATTGATAATAATAACTTATTTTCCATTTTTCAATTCATTATTTCAATGTACGATTTAATTAAGTCCTGTTTAAATTTCTCAATCCCAAATTTTTCTATAATTTCTTTTGACATTAAAGCTCGATTGTAATTATGATAATTCTCAAATACTTCCTCTACGGCGGCAGCTAATAACTTTGAATTACTTATTGGAACTATCAAACCATTCGCTTGACTTACAAAATCTCTTATTCCCCCACTATCTGTGCAAACAACCGGCGTTCCTGATGCTATCGCTTCTGCCACAGAAAGCCCAAATGTTTCAGATATACTGGTAGATAATAGCATTGAATAATTCGTATACTCTTGAAATAAATCTTTGTGCGTTTTTTTACCTTTAAACTTTATACAATTTTCTAATTCATTCTTGAGTACTACCTCCTTTAAAGTTTCTTCGGTATTGTAGTATTCTTCACCACTTAATCCAAAAATATCAATTACTATATTGTTGTTATTCAACTGTAATTCCTTGGCTGTTGAAAGCAAAGTTTCAATGTCTTTATCTGCAATATGACCGGCAACAAACATTATTCTACCATTCCTGGGGGTATTATAAAAATTATTTGGTATATAATTGTCACTCACAAGATTACCAACAACAGCAACTTGCTTCATTTTAAATCCCGTTGTCAACAGATTTCTATAAAGGTAATTTGATACACAAAACACTTTTTCAGCTTCATCAAAAACTTTTTCTTTCAATCGACTAAAACTATCGCAACTATGCCGTACATACAGAATATGTTCTGTTATGACAAAAGGAATTTGATTTCTTTTTGCCCAATCTGACACAAACACAGCTGTGTCAGAAATTGAATGAAAGTGAATCAAATCGGGTAATGAACCATCAAAAAGATTTACAATCTCATTCCCAATTCGATCTGAAATTCTTTTGAGTTGTTTTACCTGACTTTTATGGGGTAAAGAGTTAATATAGTTGTAACCAACCTTAGTGTAGCCTTGCTGCTTTTCAACAGAAAATGGAAGATATGCTCCTCTTAATCGACCCTTCAATGCCTTCTTTTTTCCCATGACATTTCTCTCTCCAACAAGAATCTTACAGTCAAAATACTCTGCCATCAACGCAATAGGTTCTTGAATGAAAGTGCTAGGATACCAAGCTGGCACCATCAATATATTCCTTTTATCTTTCACAAAGTTAGTTGAGTCAGACATTGTTATTCATATTTTTATTTGAAAAATAATACTTCATATCTTTTATTAAGTAAGAGAAGGAGCGAAACAAGTATCTTGAAAAAAGTTTCTTTGGATTCTTTAGCATATTCAACACCCTAAACTTGAATGAGCCGGGATAATAGGGTCTGTTAATTAGATTATCAAAATAATAATCAATCTGCTCTTGTGATATAGAACTATATTCAGGAAATCTTATATACATATACTGGTACTGGTAGTAAAGTTTTTTTACTACCTCCGGAGATAGTGTAACAGAGACACCACCAATATTTCTTCTATAAGTAGAACCGGTAAAATCAAGGCCAAATAGTTTTCCTTTTTCTGACATCAATAAGAACAAATAAATATCTCCGTAAATGACATATTTTGGTGTCTCTATTTTACCATAATTTCGAATCACAACAGAACAAGTTGAAATAATCCACTCTTTATATATCTCCATTCCACTGTACTCTCTCTCCTCAACACCTTTTAAAATTCCTTCCTCTTTCAAATCATCTTCATACTTCACATTTACTTGATGAAAACACAGA
>CAYPPC010000081.1:0-11140 GCA_964412435.1 uncultured Paludibacter sp. | reverse complement strand
TCCTTTAACTTTTTTTCACACACATCTCTGAACTTTCTTTTAAGCAAAATCATTTTATGTATAAAGAAAAGCCATAGCGTGATTTGGTAAATCAATGCTGGTGACACATTTCCGCAAGAGGAAAAGAAAATTCTAAAAAGGAACTCAAGCTTGTGTTTTCACCTCCCATTTACTCGTAGAAAGAGTAACAAACGTGCAAAAGCCTATTAACTGAAGAGTTGATCTTAATTAGTGAAAAAACCGGATTCATTGTAATTAATCCTACATGTGATTCTTAAGAACCTAAAACAAGCACGTACAGGCACACATCCTTTGAAATAGAAAGTTAGTATTTTCCGTCTGTCGGGTGTTCAAAACGCCCCCCTCCCTCGTTATTCGGATGTCACAATTAATTATTTGACTAATTTTTACCGTGCTGGCTCTGCTGGAATTCTCCAGGAATTTCTGCAGACGGGCAAATGTGTATTTAAAACAAATACCTTCCCCCTTGGTCACCCGACTCGCCGCCCCGGTAAACGTAAAAAGAGATTAATATAATACTGACACAATCTAAACTTAACAACAGACCTACAATGAAAAGAACTATCAATCCAATCCGGAGATTGCTTCCAGCGAAGCTACTCCTTGTGAGCGCATTCTTTATGCTGGGCTCACTTTCGCTTTTTGCGCAGGTTGACAACCTGCTGAATAAACTGGCCGATGACAATCGTTTAAAGTCACTTACCAGTGAGCTGCACCCTGCCGCTTTCCTGGAAGAGGGCACTGTCAAACACTTTGGGGATGCTCCTGCAATAGTTTTATACACAAATGCAGAGTCATTATCCCAAATTGCCAACAATGCCGGGGGGCTGGAATCTGTAGAGTTATTCTTTATCAAAGTGAGCAGTGCTGAAAACAACAGCAAGCTCGATCTCGACCTGCTTAGTGAATTCAGTAATTTGAAATATATTATTTTCAGCTATGAATACCCCGAAGCAGGCGAAGGAAATACAGATGTAAGCCTTAAAAATCTGACGCTTGCTAAACTGAAAAGTACTAACAACTCTATTCAGATTTTATACAACCTCAGAATATCACAATAACGAACCTAAAACTTTCAAGATATGAAAAAGATTATACTTTACTCGATTATGCTTTTACTTGCAGTACCCGTGGGTGCTCAGGTAAGAGTGCCATTTACGAAACGCACCTCCAACTATTTAAGTACAGGTACTGATAATATATATCATATTAAAGGTGACTTCCAGATGATTGGTAATACCAACATGACGTTGGTAAACTATGGACACGAAACAAGCAACAGTAACCTTATGCGTTATGTGGACATAGATAACGTTTCATCAACTGTTAACTCTTCATCTGCAACTTTAGAATTCCCTAAAGAAAATGAAGATATGCTGCCTGGCTGTTCAAATATTCTTTATGCCGGATTATACTGGACAGGAAGAGCTCATGACGGCGTGGAAAGCCCGATGGCAGTTTATGGAGGCGGAACAACCTCCAACATTTTACACGATGGGAATATTGATGGCAACAAATATAAAATGACCTATAGCTCCAGCAACTCGGGTAGCAATTACACCGGTACTTTTACATTTGCCCCTATTCCGGCTGCGACTAATGTTGTTTTTACATTTAGAAACAATGGATCAACCGTTAATCTTTTAACCTATAAAATTGGTAGCGGGGCGACTCAGGCCATAACAGGCTACACCGTTGCCACTGGTGGTTCAGGTTCGAATGCCTACATCGAGGTGACTTTCATCACTCCAATTACAATCAATACCGGAAATTCAGTAATTTATGTAAAAGCTTTAAGAAAACGTTCAAACAGCAACAGTACTTCAACTAATGTATATGCTACAGTAGGTGTAGGTGGAAAGTTTCTTAATAAAAATCAGATCAAGATAAAACATACCAATCAAGCTTATCAGACTTATACTGCCAATGCAAATGATATTTATTATCCAAGCAATGCTGATGGCAATATGTATTCTGCCTACGTCGATGTTACAAGCTATGTACAACAGCATGGCGTTGGTGAGTATTTCGTAGCAGACATCGCTGCCAGCGAAGGAGATGGTGGTGGAACCGGCTTTTACGGTGGTTGGGGAATGATTGTAGTATATGAAAACTCCAAAATGAAGTGGCGTGATATCGCTGTTTTTGATGGACACGCATATATCTACGATGAGAAAGGTGGTGCCAATAATGAGGCACAGATGACCTATTACGAGTTGCCGGTTTCTGGTTTTAATACAGCTCAAAATGGAAATATCAGAATTAAGTATGGTCTGATAGCCGGTGAGGGCGACAGAAACTTAAATGCCTCCGGAACATTAGACCGATTTGCTATAATTAACAAGAACAATAACTGGGTTAACTTATCACATGCAAACAACTCTGTAGATAACTATTTTAATAGTTCTATCTTTACTGGAGGTAATGACCGAAATCCGGAATTATTAAATAACACCGGTATCGATATTGTTATGGATGAAATTCCTAACGTAAATAACAATATTATTGAAAATAATCAAACGCAAACAAAGTTTAGATACGGTACCAACCAGGATACTTACATTATTTTCAATATCGCACTGGCGGTTGATGCTTATGTTCCGGAAATTGCCCCTGAAATCAGTATTTTGAATATCGACGGACAACCTTACAATCCGGGCGATATGATTCAACCGGGACAAGAGATTGAATATCAACTCGAAATTAGAAATCCGGGTAACGAAGGAATCAGCAATCTGGAGTTCAAAATTCCGATTCCATTCAATGCAAGCTACGTAAACAACTCTGCAAGTGCTAATTACTATGCAGGCTCAGTGGCTCCTTCAGGTGGTGGCAACCCGGGACTAGTAACAAGTTCACCGGACTACCTCAAATGGAATATTGTTAGTGTACCGCATCCGAATGATCCGACTACACTGCTGGCAAGAATGACATTCAAACTAAAAATAACAGATCAGTGTGCTTTCCTCTTTGACCCAAGTGACCCAACTTATACTGCGGCATTATCAATTACCGGTACTGCCTCAGGAACAGGTACTACATCAGGTGTGTTCGTTGACAATCAGCGTTTCATCAGAGGTTACAGTGATGGAGCTTGTCAGGACGAACCGATTTTAGGTGCCATTGAAACAGATATTGATACCGGCAGTCTGACCTTTGAACTTTGTGACTTTAATCTCAACTATGAGCTTTGTCAACAACTTGGTGGTGTTGTCAAATTTGACAATATAATTAATCAGTTCCCTTCAGGCACGCAGTTCTACAGCGCTGTTACAACTGTTACTGACCCTGAATCAGGAGTTGAGTACGTTGTACCCGCATCAGGTGCTCAACATTACGTAAGCGGTACAACTTATAATTTAGGAAGTGGTGCTGTTACAGTTCACGCTATCCCTCCGGGCGTTGCAAGCTTCTCATGGCCGGTTACCGTGACTATTAGTCAGTGTAACTTCTGGTACGGTACCAACAGTAACGACTGGCTCGATCCGACAAACTGGACCAACAACGTTGTTCCTGCATTCCACCAGGATGTTGTTTTCGCCACAGTAAACAACTGGGGAAGCAATGCCATCCGTGACCTGCATCTGATGGACTACAGAGAAATTGGTAACCTGATTAACCTGTCACCTGTTGCTCTGGTGGTTACAACTTCAGTAGCCGGTGAGTTTAAAAAACTGTATATCGAAGGTAAAGCAGATGTTATCAGCTCCAGCTCAATCGTGATTGACTCCAAACTGGGAGAAGGTAACGGTACTCTGATTTTCCAGGATCCGGTCTTAAATGCAAACTTAAAAGCTACTGTTAAGTATGACTCTAAATCACAGAAGGTACTTACCGGTAACTACCCGCGTGAGTGGCAGTACATCGGAGCTCCTATCAAGGATGCAATCCCAACAGCTGTATTTGGCAGCGATGTTTCAGGATCCAAATATGGAAGCAATGTAAGTATCCGCAAGTACAGTGAAGCTAAGCCGGACGACCCAAGTGACGTGGGTGATAAATGGCTTGATGTAAACGTAAATGTAGCTATGACACCTTTTGAAGGCTATGAACTGGTGCAACCGGCACAAAACCTGGTGAAATATGATTACGTAGGGACACTGAACCTGGAAGACCATACGCTCAACCTGACCTTTACTCCAGCTGTTTACTACCGGGGTAACTACATCCTGGCCAACTCTTACACAGCTCCTATAGCTCTTGATAAATTAGCAGCTACAGACTTTGTAAACTTAGAGCAGGCTGTTTATCTCTACAACACCGGTACACGTGACCAGTGGGAGATGATTCAAGGTAGCCCGGCAGCGATGATCGGACTGTTAGACGCACCGGTACCGGGATCTTATGCCGGTATCGCGATCAACCTAATAAGCACTATCAGCACAAACAGACAGATTCCTTCAATGAACGGATTCCTGGTTCGCAGATTAGCCAATAGTAATGGTTATGTTTCAGGATCACCCATTCAGTTTAAGTTCCGCTACGATGCACTGGACACTTACGACAACAGTGAAACTATGCCAATGCGTGCGAAACAAGCGGAAAATAACGAACCAAACGAAAATGTTTATCCATTGATAAGAGTTGCCGTTAAAGGTTCAACCTGGGCTGATCAGGTTTATCTGGCAACCGTTCCTTATACAAGCAAGTATTTCGACAATGGCTGGGATTCACGCAAAATGCTGACAGCAACAGATGACCAGATCTTTGTATTGACAGATAAAAATGAGCGTTTCAACATGAGCAGCGACAGCGATCTGAACGGAACCCTACTCGGATTCTATCGCGCAACATCAGACACTCAATACACCTTGGACTTCAAATTGAGCAATATGGATGGTGTCTATGAAAGCTTATACATTGAAGACCTGCAAACAGGTGTACAGACTGAAATTACGGATGGACTAAGCATTAACTTTACAGCTAATTCATCAAGTCCTGACGGACGGTTCAGACTACATGCGGTGAAAGCGGACAAAACGACCACCGATGTTGATAACGGAATCGGATTGAACTACTACAGCGATCAAATTGTAAGTCTTATCAACAATTCCGGTAAAAAAGCAACATTCAGTGCTTATGATGTTTCAGGTAAAGTATTAGTGAGTCAGCCGGTTGACCGGGGATTCTCTACCAAACAACTGAACCTCAACAGCGGAGTTTACATCCTGGAATTAAAAACCGGTGATGCGACCAAGAACCTGAAAGTTATCGTGAAGTAAAACAACAGTAGATGAACCTTTAAAAACAAGTAATTATGAAAACGAAAATAAGTATTATTATATTGATGACAATAGCAGTTATCACAGTTTGCGGTTATTTACTGCGTGTTTTATACACCGATAATGATGGAATAGAAATGAGCCTGGTTGAGAACCTTATAATCTCACCGAATGAAAAAACTGACATTATCCCTCTGCCTGAAATGGCCAGCTTTAATGAAGCAAGAACCAGAAGAAGCAGTAGCGATGATGCAGCAATGAATGGCTTTTCCATGCAAGAAAATCTTTTGCTCGAGAGTACAATCAATGCACCTGAAGCAGGATCTTCTTCCAAAGCAAATCTGAGATTCAACATTGACATGTCTGCCAGAAGCAGAACAGGTGTCAAAGCAACCTCAGGCTCCTCCTCGTCATCGCCGCTTTACGCGATGGCAGGAGTGCGCAGCTCAGGTAATCAGTCATCTAGCGGCTCAGGCTCAATGATGGCAGCTAATACGGGCGGCAACAACATGATTGCAGTTCCCGGACCTCTGTTCAACAATGGCTCAGGATCAGATGATGATGATGTCGCTCCTTTTGATGATTCGCCACCTCCCGAAGGAGCTCCCGTAGGAAGCGGTCTGGTATTTATGTTACTTTTGGCTGCTCTCTATATGACAGCAACCCGATATAAAAAAATATAGTTTAATAAATTTAATTTGTGATTTGAAAGGATTGGGTTAAGATCACAATTAGCTGCCGGCTTGCTTGAGAAAGCAGGCCGGTAGTGTTTTAAAAATGTTCCGTTTTATTTTTTTCACCTTAGGGTTTTGGCATTACTCTGATTATTCGCTACTTTTGTAAGATATATATAATATTACCCGGACTGGAAAGATTTATATGGCTAAGAAAGAAAGTTTCTGGAACAGAACCTTATTCGGCTTTCTGCTGAAGCAAGGTTCTCTTGTTATACTGGCAATAATCCTGTTGCTGGTGACTACCTTGTTTATCATCAATATATACACCAATCACGGAAAGCGGATTGAAGTACCCAACCTGAAAACTCTGAAAACCGAAGAGGCTCTCTATCTACTGGGATCCCGGGGCCTGAAGGCCCAGATAATTGACTCCGTTTTTGTAAGAAACAGTGAGCTCGGAACCATAATCGAGCAAAATCCGGCAGCAAACAGCATTGTGAAACCGGGAAGAATTGTCTATCTGGTTGTGAACTCAAAATCGGTGAGACAAATCTCCTTCCCCAATATGCGTGATATCTCACTGCGACAGGCACAGGCAATTGCCAAATCAGTTGGCTTCAATGTCGCCTCCATACAATATGCCTCTTCTGAATACCGTGATCTGGTACTTGATGTTAAGTATAATGGTCAAAGTATTGAAACCGGAGATAAGATTCCGGAGGGAGGCTCTATTGTACTGATTGTGGGAGACGGGGCCGGAAGCGGATATGCTGATCATGAAGGCATACCTTTCCTCATTGGATTTGACCTTTTAACTGCACAGGATATCATTATGCGTTCCGGTATGTATCTGGGAAATATTAACTACGACACGCCCCCGGCCGACAACGAAAACAGCTACATTGTTTACAAACAATTTCCTGAAGCATTTGAACATCCGGGAGATAGCATCATCAGCCTTTATTTGAGCAAAGATATTGGACGGCTGAGAGACCAGGAAAGAGAACAACAGCCCGCTACAAATACGGATTCACCTCAACCCAAAAAAGAGGAGAAAAAAGAGAAAGTAAAAGATATTGAGGACTTCTTTTAAATTATTATTGTGCTGACAGAGGAAAATTTTGAGCTGAACGAAGACGAGGACTTTGACAACCTTGAAACGGAAACTGAGAAGTTTGAACACTACCGTTTTGAAGTTGACAAGGGGCAGTCTATGTTGCGAATTGACAAGTATCTGGTCAATTTTATGCAGGGCACATCACGAAACCGAATTCAGGATGCTGCTCAGGCCGGTAATATTCTGGTCAATGGCAGTGCCGTTAAATCCAACTACAAAGTGAAGCCGGGAGATATTATTTCCATTGTTCTCTCCTATCCTCCCACCAGCTTTGAAGTTATTCCTCAAAATATCCCCATCAATATTATCTACGAGGATGACCACATCATTGTAGTTAACAAACAGCCGGGGCTGGTGGTGCATCCCGGCTTTGGTAATTTCGACGGCACCCTGCTCAACGCTATCGCCTGGCACCTGAAAGATATTCCCGGCTTCGATGCCAATGACTCCCGGCTCGGTCTGGTTCACAGAATCGACAAAGACACTTCCGGTTTAATTATTGTAGCTAAAACAGCAGAAGCGAAAGCCAACTTAGGGAAACAGTTTTTCAATAAAACAACTAAACGAACCTATAACGCCCTGGTGTGGGGAAGCGTGAAAGAGGATAAAGGTACCATTATTGGCGCTCTGGCCCGCGACCCGCGTGACCGCATGCTCTTCAGGGTTTTTGAAGAGGGCGAAAACCCTCTGGCCAAACACGCTGTAACACACTACAAAGTGCTGGAACGCCTGGCTTATGTTACCCTGGTAGAGTGCCGCCTTGAAACAGGCCGTACACACCAGATTCGTGTGCATATGAAACACATAGGGCACACCCTCTTTAACGACGACCGCTACGGTGGCAATGAAGTGCTGCGTGGAAACAGAAGTGCAAAATATCAGCAGTTTGTGAAAAACAGCTTTGAACTATGCCCCCGGCAAGCGTTGCATGCAAAAACCCTTGGGTTCACCCATCCGGTTAGCGGCGAAGAGATCTATTTCGACAGTGATTTACCGGACGACATGCAAAGTCTAATTGAAAAGTGGCGTGCTTACAGCAAAACACTCGATTATCAGGGGTAATTTTTATCTAAAACATTTTTTTGGACTTTTAAAGACGAAAATTTACTATATTTGTTTCTTATAACTTTGATTATTTTTTTAAGTTCTGAATGAAAAAAAACATCGCAATAGTAGCCGGAGGTGATAGCTCCGAATTAAGCGTTTCGCTTAAAAGCGCTGCCGGCATTGAATCCTTTATCGATAAAAATCGCTACAACACTTATATTGTCACCATCGTTGGTGACGCATGGAATGCTGAACTTTCGGATGGTCGGAAAATGAAAATCGACAAAAATGATTTCTCATTTATGCTCGATGACCGGCAAATTCTTTTTGATTTCGCGTACATCACAATTCACGGTACTCCGGGTGAAAACGGCATCCTACAAGGTTATTTTGACTTAATTCGCATGCCATACTCCACCTGCGACCTGCTTACTTCTGCTCTCACCTTCAATAAGTTTACCTGCAACCAGTATCTGAAGAGTTTCGGAGTGCGGGTAGCCGAGAGCATTCTGCTCAGAAAAGGAGACCATATAGCGGATGACGAAGTAGTGGATAAACTGGGACTCCCCTGCTTTATCAAACCCAACGTGGGCGGCAGCAGCTTTGGCATCACGAAAGTGAAAGAGCCCTCGCAAATTCAACAAGCCATCAAGGATGCATTCGCCGAAGGGGAAGAGGTGCTTATCGAAGCTTTTATCGAGGGCAAAGAATTCACTTGCGGCATCTACAAAACACACGACAAAACAGTGGTGCTACCTGTATCTGAAATTATTCCTCTGAATGAGTTCTTTGACTTTGGAGCAAAATATAACAATGAGTCGGAGGAGATTACTCCGGCGCGTATTTCTGCAGAACTTACCGGACGGATTCAGCAGCTCACCAGGGCTATTTATGAAATATTGAACTGCAAAGGAATTGTACGTATCGACTATATTATTACCGAAGGGGATGTTATCAATCTGCTGGAGGTAAACACCACTCCGGGCATGACCGGTGCCAGCTTTATCCCCCAGCAGGTAGAAGCAGCCGGCATGAGCATGCAGGATGTGATGACTGACATTATCGAGAGTGAATTAAACTGATTTGTTTATCCCTAAAACCAGAAACTATGCTGACTTTCAACGAAATACTTGACATTGTAAACGAAAAGGTAGAGAATCTTGACTGGCAACGCGAGCCCATTGGACTGTACCGCCCTATTGAATATATACTTTCTTTAGGCGGAAAACGAATCCGACCGGCCTTCACCCTGATGAGTGCCAATCTATTCTCCGATGATCCCTACCCGGCCATAAATCCGGCCCTGGGGCTTGAAATATTCCACAATTTCACCTTGCTCCACGATGACATTATGGATCGTGCCGATGTGCGTCGCGGTCAGCCTACCGTCCACAAAAAGTGGAATGACAACACAGCCATTCTTTCAGGGGATGTGATGCAGATTGAAGCCTATAAATGGATAGCAAAGACACCGGAGAAAGAGTTAAAACGCACCTTTGATCTTTTCAACAAAACAGCTGCTGAAATTTGTGAAGGTCAGCAATATGATATGGAGTTTGAATCAAGAAGTGATGTAAGCGCTGAGGAGTACATTGAGATGATACGCCTGAAAACTGCCGTATTGATTGCGGCCGGCTGTCAGATTGGCGCTTGGATCAATGGTGGCTCCGACAAAGATGCTGAGCTGCTCTATCAGTTTGGCAACTATATCGGTCTCGCATTTCAACTGAAAGATGACCTGCTCGATGTCTATGGAAACACTGAGACTTTTGGCAAGAAAATTGGTGGTGATATACTTTGTAATAAAAAGACCTACCTGCTAATTCATGCTACTGAGCTGGCTGAAGGGGATGATAAAAAAGAACTCAACAGCTGGCTGGCAAACTCCAACCCGGCTGAAGAGGAACAAAAAATTGCCGGTGTACGGGCCTTGTATGACAGACTGGGTGTTCGCCGCATCTGTGAAGAGAAGATGGAGTGCTACTTTAACAAAGCCATCGACTGCCTGAATGAGGTGTCTGTAGCAGAAGAGAGAAAGAGTGAGCTAAGAAAACTGGCAGAGCAACTGATGAGCCGTATTGATTGATTTTTTGTAATTTTGTAAATAAGAACATGCCCTATCGCCGATTACCAAATACCGACCAGGCCCGTTTAAGGTCTTTGCGTAAAGCTGTAACAAAAGCCAACCAGCAGGATTACAGCAATAACGCTATCGGTTTTAAACAAATTCGCGAAGCGGAACTCTTTTTGATGCAGTTTGAGAAGCAACTGGAGCAGTACAATCAGTGTCTTAGCAATCAGGTGAATGCCAACAAACAGTATCAGCAGATTTTACAGAATGCACGCATGTACATTTCTCATTTTATTCAGGTCTTTAATCTCGCGGTCATTCGCGGAGAGATCAGAAAAGAGCATAAACTACTGTATCAACTCGATCCTGAAGTACATAATGTTCCCGATCTTGCAGGCGAAGCAGCCCTGCATCAGTGGGGTCAAAACATCATCGATGGTGAAAATGAGCGGGTCAGAAACGGAGGTACACCTATTTACACGCCTACCATAGCAAAGGTTCAGGTACATTATGAAGTGTTCAGAGAGTATAAATCTACCCAAAAGCTCTATCAGGCAACTACCAACCGCAACTGGGAAGAGGTCGTTAAACTACGGGAACAGGGTGATGCCATTTTACTGGAGATATGGAATCAGGTGGAAGCCTACTTCAAGGATGAAGAGCCTGCGGAGAGAATTCGTAAATGTGAGGAGTACGGCTTGATTTACTACTACCGTAAAAACGAAAAAAGACCGGAATAATCTTCTACAGCTGCCCGGCATCCACCAGAGTAACCACCCGCTCAACAATTCTGTCCCGGTCAGAGCCATCATATTCAGCTTTTAGATCAGAACCCCAAAAACGGGCAATAGTATTCCAGAAAGTGGCCGGCATAGTCCCTTTATAAGCTTTTATTAAGGTGTAAACATCTATATCATGCTCCCGGTCTATCAACTTCACAAGCATCTTCCCCTGATTAACGGTCAGATTTCGTAAATCCTTTTCA
>CAYPPC010000080.1:0-11209 GCA_964412435.1 uncultured Paludibacter sp. | reverse complement strand
TCAACATGAGCAATGGCCGAATCCATATCCGGAGCCTGCTCAAACTCTTTATCCCCCTTAACCCGGGCCCAGTCAAGCGCAAAATTAAGAGCAAAGGCTGAATTAGGATGCACTCCGGTTCTGTCCGGATAATTTTGTTTAGGCAGATAATCCTTCCATAAACTAACTATTATCTCCGTAAGTGGTTGTAAATCAGCGTGCCACTGTTTCATTTTTGGGTGATCAGACAGCATAAGCTCATTATCGAGCTTCAAAAGCCAGGCCCAGCCATAAGTTCGTTCAAAAATTTTACCGTTTTCAAATATTGTAAAATAGTCCGCTTCAGCTTGTAGGTTTTCCGGCCTAAATGACTCATCGAGTGCCCGGACTATCTCCTCATACTTTTTATTTTCCGGGAAGAGCTTCAATACACGAATCAACATCCAGTGACCATGCACACTGCTGTGCCAGTCGAAACTTCCATAAAATGCAGGATGCAAATCACGCGGTGATAACTTAACATCATCCATGCTGCTGTAGGTATGTCCCGTTTTATTCGGAAACTCCTGGTGGATGCTGTTTAGCGGCAATTCTGCCAGCTTCAAAGCCATCTCTTCTCCCCATTGAGCAGTAAGTGGAATGGCAGTAGTCAAAGAAAGTAGTAAAATTGAAAAGTACAGACGTTTCATATCTCCGGAAATAAATGATTAACTTACAAAATTACAAAGATTTATTGTTTTGACCCTTAAGAGATTAACTGATTAACTTTCATTTAAAAAAACTAACGACCAAATCAATCTGTTGATTTGGTCATTAGTATATTGATTATCAGTTGTATATGTATTATTTCTTACTTAAAAACAAGTGATAGATCTGAACGGCACTCACAGCTCCGTTTGAGATAATAATAGGCCAGGCCCAACCGAGTAATATACCATATCCAACAAAAAAGAGACAGGCAATCAGGTTAATGGTTCTAATCAGAATCATCTTTTTGGGAATAAAGGAGAGAACCAGAAGGATCATCGCTACATATCCCACTACATCAGTGATATTCATAACAAGTTAAATTTTAATCAAGCCCGCAAATATAGCTAAATTATTTGAATTTGAACTTGTTACGCTATTTGTATCTCAAAAACGGCTTGTCTGTATCAACCTTTAATCATTATCAGCAGCATTTTAAATGGTTTTGCTGCATGTAAGGCGTGAGGAAGATTGGCCGGCATAATAATGGCTTCGCCTTTCTTCACAACCTGCACTTTACCGTCAATTGTAATTTCTGCTTCTCCGTCAAGGATTTGCACTGTGGCGTCAAAGGGTGCGGTATGTTCGCTCAAACCCTGGCCTTCATCAAACGAGAAAAGCGTCAGATTACCCGCAGGTGATTTGGTTACTTGTTTACTCACTACTCCGCCCGAAGTGTAATCAACGGATTGTTCCAATGGAAAAACTTTTCCTTTTTCAAATAGGTTGCTCATAGCTCTGTTTTTATCAAAAGTTAATTTCATAATCTATTTTATTTGTTTACAAATGAAATAGGCATAGTAAAATATTAGTAACGATTTTACTATGCCTATTGTTTAATAATTTCTCTTATTTATCCAATGTTATTCTCTTTGATGAGATATTCGGCAATTTGAACAGCGTTTAATGCAGCTCCCTTTTTGATCTGATCGCTTACAGTCCAGAATGTCAATCCATTTGGATTGGCCAGATCTTCACGAATACGACCTACAAACACCGGATCTTTTCCCGACAGGAAAAGAGGCATCGGATACTCCTTTTCTGCCGGATTATCCATAAGCACTACACCTTCTGCATTTGCAAAAGCAGCCCGTGCTTCAGCAGTACTAACAGGGCGTTCGGTCTCTACCCAAATGCTCTCAGAGTGGGCACGTAAGGCGGGTACACGTACGCAGGTAGCACTTACAGCTACATCAGAGTGCATTATTTTACGCGTTTCGTGATACATCTTCATCTCCTCTTTGGTGTATCCGTTATCCATGAAGACATCCACATGCGGAATAACGTTATTGGCAAGCTGATAGGCAAACTTTTCCACAGTGGGAGTTTCACCTGATGAAATCTGCTTGTATTGCAGCTCTAACTCGTCCATGGCTGCAGCACCGGCACCACTGGCTGCCTGATAAGTCGATACGTGTACTTTTTTGATATGCGATAAATTTTCAATGGCTTTCAGTGCTACCACAAGCTGAGTGGTTGTGCAGTTGGGGTTGGCAATAATGCCTCTGGGCCGATTTTTAGCATCCTCAGCATTTACTTCAGGTACCACCAGCGGAACATCATCATCCATGCGGAAAGCGCTGGAGTTATCGATCATTACTGCACCAAACTTAGTAATATCTTCGGCATATTCTTTAGAAATAGAAGCACCTGCCGATGCAAAAACTATATCAAAACCTTTGAAATCATCGCCATGAACAAGCTCTTTCACAACCAGTTTATCACCCTTAAACTCATAGGTGTTTCCTGCACTGCGTGAAGAACCGAAAAGAACCAGTTCTGTAAGTGGAAAATTACGTTCTGCCAGTACATTTAAAAGTTCCTGACCTACGGCGCCACTGGCACCAACAATTGCTACTTTCATTTTATTTTTTCCTTTTTTGTATTAGCTATGAAGTGATATTCTCTCCCGAAAAAAATAAGCTAACCGGGAAAAGTAATACAACATAATCTTTTTAATGGATATTAATTAGTCCAAGTTTAAAACTATTTTCGGTTGTCAATAGTTTTCATATTAAACAAGAAAGTGCAAAATTAACTCTTTTCGTGATAAAACTGCTCCGATTATGAAGGGAATCTATCTGTTTTTAATGATTTTTATTGCAACATCAGCATTTTCACAACAAATTATTGAGTGGGGAGATGATTTTTCGGATGGTGATTTTACTCAAAATCCGGCATGGAGCGGAATTTCTGATAATTTTATTGTCAATTCCGATAAACAGTTGCAGTCGAATGCTAAGGCAGCTTCGAGATCTTTTTTAACCACGCCCTCTCAGGTTTTTGAAGAGGGTGTATGGGAGTTTTGGGTGCGTATTAACTATAATCCCACCAGCCAAAATTATGCGGCTGTTTATATTATTGCTGACCGGGATGATCTGTCGGGCGATGTAAACGGATATTATGTTCAAATAGGAAATACAGCGAAAGAGATATCTCTGTACCGGCAGGAGGGGAGCAAAAGAACGAAAATTATTGATGGAGAAGATCAAATATTAAATATGAATCCCGTTGTTGTGAAAGTGAAGGTAACACGAAGCGATAGCGGTGAATTCAAGCTTTACCGTCAAAGATTCTCTGCAAATGGCGAAGCGATTGATGTAGAATTTATCCGGGAAGGTGAAGCTGTAACAGATAATGTTGTTACGGGAAGCAGTTACTTGGGTTTGCTCTATGTGAACAGCGGTGCGACCGGTAAAAACTTCCTCTTTGATGATATTTTTGTTCGTGGAAAGAAATTTCTGGATACGGTGCCGCCGGTGCTGACAAGTATAGAGATAATGGAACCCAATCAGCTGCTGCTTGGTTTTTCTGAAGCTGTGGATATTTCCGGTGCTGAGTTTGAGCTAAGTCCGGATATGGGCTTTCCCGCTACAGCTGTATTAACCCATGGAGACACTCAGCTGACGCTCAGTTTTGATAAAAATATAGAAAGCGGAAAAGTTTACATATTATCAGTAAAAGGGGTGAAGGATCTGTCCGGAAACCTGATGGAAGATGTTGAAAAGGAGATCGCATTACTCGAACAACCTGAGGAGGGTGATCTGATAATCAATGAAATTCTCTTTGATGTGAGCAGTGAAAACGCTGAATTCATCGAGGTTTATAACCATTCCGGTAAAATTCTGGATTTGAGCAAAGTCTTTTACGGAACCCGGGGAAGCGGGGTTTTCAAACCATCCAATTACTTTCCGTCAGGAACTTATCTCTTGCCCGGCGGCCATCTGGCTGTTACCGCAGACAGGGATTTAGTTACTCAGTTTTATCCGGAAAATGACACTGCCCGGATTGTTCAGTCAGAGAGGTGGTCAGCACTTAACAACAGCGGTGCACAGCTTCTGCTTGGTGTTGTTACCGGTGGTGATACGATTTTTCTGGATGAAGTACATTATGAAGCTTCTTGGCATCACATTTTAGTAAAAAGCCCTAAAAATGTATCGTTAGAACGAATACATCCCGAATTGCCCTCCAACTCTCCGGACAGCTGGCATTCAGCCGCTTCCGAAGTCGCTTATGCAACACCGGGATTTAAAAACTCTCAGTATTACCGGATGGATTCCGAATTACAGGATACAAAAAAAGTATGGGTGGAACCGGAAGTATTCTCTCCGGATAACGATGGTATTGACGATGTCTGTTTCATTCGTTATCAAACCGATTCAAAAGCTTTTAATGCCAATGTAATTATCTTCAATCCGGTGGGTGTACAGGTACGTAAAATTGCATCCAATGCCCTGCTTTCATCAGAAGGATACTTCACCTGGGATGGCCTGACTGACCGCGGTCTCAACGTCAATCCCGGTATATATGTGCTTTATTTTGAAATGATTAATGTTGAAACAGGTGTTAAAAAAGTGGAAAAATTACCACTTGTTGTTTCAGCACGATGATTTTTAGCGAGATAGTGCCCTTTTTCGAAATAAAAATCCTATCTTTGCACTCATTTTAAATATAAAAAGCACACAAGATGGAAAAAATTAGTTATGCTCTGGGTTTAAGCCTGGGCAGCAACCTTTTAAACAGTGGAATTAACGAACTGAATATTCAAAAAATGGCACAGGCCATTGAAGATTTATTTGAGAAAAAAGAACTTGAAATGAACTTCGAAGAGGCGCAGCAGGTAATCAATGAATACTTTGAGGCGCAGCAGGCAAAAGTGGGTGAACAGGCGATTGCTGAAGGACGTGCATTTCTCGAAGAGAACGGTAAACGCACAGAGGTAAAAACAACCTCAAGCGGATTGCAATATGAAATTATTAATGAAGGCAATGGTGCTGTACCCAAAGCGAGCGATCAGGTAAAAGTACACTATCACGGTACACTCATTGACGGAACAGTATTCGACAGCTCAGTAAACCGTGGCGAACCCGCCACATTTGGTGTTACTCAGGTAATCACCGGATGGGTAGAAGCACTGCAACTGATGCCTGTAGGTTCCAAATGGAAACTCTTTATCCCTTCCGATCTGGCCTACGGACCTAACGGAGCCGGACAGCAAATCGGACCTCACACAACACTTATTTTTGAAGTTGAATTGCTCGCTATTGTATAAAGATGAAAAAATATATTTTAATCCTCCCTTTGCTTATCTCTCTGGCAGCTTGTTCAACTTCCAAAAAATTAGCAGAAGTTATTGTTGAAGAGCTCACACCCGCTGTACAATTGCACAATGCAGTTGACTCGATGAGTTATTCGCTCGGTATCTCTGTTGGTACTGATTTTGCCAGAAACCTGGAGACCATTCCCGGAGGAAAATCCAATAAAGATTTGCTGGTAGAAGGTTTTTCGCAGGCTTTGAAAAAACAGGAAACATGGCTCTCTCTGGACGAAGCGCAGGAGTATTTTCAAAATTACATGATGACCGCACAGGAGAGAGAAAACGAAGCTAAAAAAGCTTCCGGTGAAAATTTCCTGGCTGAAAACAAAAAGCGTGAAGGTATCAAAGTAACCGATAGCGGTTTGCAGTATGAAGTTTTAACAGCTGTAGAAGGTAACAAACCTCGTGATACAGACCGGGTAAAAGTTCATTACACGGGAACTACCATTGACGGACGTGTTTTTGACAGCTCGGTGGAGCGTGGTGAGCCAGTTGAGTTTGCTCTGAACGGTGTGATAGCCGGCTGGACAGAAGGAGTACAACTGATGTCGGTAGGCTCCAAATATAAGTTCTATATTCCCTACAATCTCGCCTATGGCGAACAGGGAGTGCCTCAGGCCGGCATTGAGCCATTTGCACCGCTTATTTTTGAAGTTGAACTTCTTGAGATAAAATAAGTAAAATCGTTTAGGTACGATGAAATCATAGAAAATATTGAAAAAACAAACAAAATAAACAATGAAAAGACAAAATTTATTGACAGTAGTACTTGCAGCTGCAATTGTATTATTTGCTGCTTGCAGTGGCGGAACAACTGCTAAAGAGGTAAGTCTTAAAAATGAGACAGACAGCCTCAATTATGCACTGGGTCTGCTAAACGGAATGGGAATTAAAGAGACCCATTTCAGAAGTGATTCTTCCGGTCAGAATATCACTGCTTTTATCAAAGCTGTTGATGAGAGTTTCAATGCCAAAGCCGGCAATGAAATTTATAATTCCGGAGTTCAGATTGGTAAAATGCTGAAACAGCAAAAAACAGAAGGACTGGATGGTGATGCCTCCGTTGATTTCAAACAGGAGTTGGTTATTCAAGGTGTTTTGAATGGCCTGAAAGGATTTGAAGAGGGTATGAATCCACAGGAAGCGCGTATGTATTTTGAATCAGCCAGACAGGCTCGTATGCAACAAAATCAGATTCCGCTTCAAGGATTTGATGGTTCTGAAGAAGATTTTGAAATTGAGATAGATTCCGCTGAATAAGCAGGCAGAACCCAACATTATTATAAAAAATAAAAGATAGAAACATGAAAAAGAATATTTATATAGCAACATTTTTATCGCTTGTTTTTCTGCTTGGTGCCTGTAATGGCGGTGGAACAACAGCCAAACTGCCTTCGTTGAAAAACGAAACGGACAGTCTGAACTATGCATATGGTCTTTTTAACGGTGATCAGTTGAGCATGATGCTGCCGCAAATTCCAGACTCCATCGATTATTATGCCAACCAGCTGGTTAAAGGTATGCGCGAAGGATTGGCAGGAAAAGCTGAAGAGAATCCCCAATTCTCACAGGTGGGTGATCAGGTAGGTAACTGGCTCAATCAGCAAAAAGTTGTTGGCCTGATGGGCGACAGCACATTGTCGGTTAACTATAAGCTCGTAAGACAAGGTCTTCTGAATGGTATTCATGGAAAGAAAATGCAAATGACCATGGAAGAAGCTCAGGAGTATATTGACAGAGTAATGACAGCACGTCAGGAAAGACTGCTTCTTGAACAGTTCAAAGCTGAAAAAGAAGAAGGCGAAAACTTTATGACTGAGAATGCTAAAAAAGAGGGCATTCAGACAACAGAGAGTGGTTTGCAGTATGAAGTGCTGAAAGAAGCTAATGGCCCGAAACCATCAGCTCAGGATGAAGTGAGAGTACATTATCACGGTATGCTGATTGACGGATCTGTGTTTGACAGCTCTGTGGATCGTGGCGAACCGGCTGTGTTTGGTGTAAGTCAGGTGATCAGAGGATGGATTGAAGGCCTCCAGTTGATGCCGGTAGGATCAAAATATAAGTTCTATATCCCTTACGATCTGGCTTATGGCGCTAACGGTACTTCCTCAATTCCTCCTTTCTCTCCCCTTGTTTTTGAAGTGGAATTGCTTGAAATCGTAAAATAATAGTTTTAGCATAAATATAAAAAGCGAGAGGGCTGCACTGCTCTTTCGCTTTTTTCTCTTTTTATGGGTTCCGGCAGTTTTTATTTGGTTTAATTTTTGCTAATCAACTGATATTAAGCGGTATTTTAGCAAACAAAAAGACCTGGTTTCTTGTTTTATGGGGAGTATTGCCCGATAAATCACGGTTATTTTAATAAATTCCGAAACAGTTTTCCAATAAAAAGTCAATAATTGATGGTACTTTTACTCACATATCTGTTTCTCGCACTTTTTATCTCTTTCCTGTGTTCCATTATGGAATCAGTACTTCTTTCAGTTCCCATCTCTTATCTTAAAGCGGGTAATGAAATGGGCAACCGTTCTGCCGGCGCCATGCTGAAAATGAAAGAGGATGTAGATAAACCTCTCTCTGCAATTTTAACATTGAATACCATAGCACATACCATAGGAGCTGCCGGAGTAGGAGCTCAGGCAACGATTGTGTTTGGTGAAGCTTATTTTGGTTTGGTTTCGGCCATACTGACTATACTAATTCTTGTTTTTACAGAAATTATCCCCAAAACCTTGGGTACTATTCATGCCCGCAGTCTGATCGGTTTTGCTACCGGCACCATTCGGGTGATGATTTTTCTAACTTATCCTCTTGTGCTGATTTCCTCTCTGATAACCAGACTAATGTCCAGGTCAAGCCGGGAACCTTCAATCAGTCGTGAAGAGGTTTCTGCGCTTGCAAATATTGGTACCGAAGAGGGAGTTTTTGCAGAGAATGAGAATAAAATTATTCAAAACCTCATCAAGCTGAAAAATGTGAAGGTGACTGATGTGATGACTCCAAGGGTGGTTATAGTATCTGTGAATGAGGAGATGACACTCAGAGAGTTTATGCAGCAAAGAGAGAATCTGCACTTTTCAAGAATTCCCGTTTACCACAAAGATACTGACAACATAAGCGGCTATATTTTCCGGATGGAGGTTTTTGAGCAACTCGCTGATGACCACTTCGATATGAAACTTCGTAAAATCAGACGGGATATTGTGACCTTTAGCCCCGGCGTTACTTTGCTGCAGGCCTGGAATAAACTGCTGGAAAAGAGAGAACATATTTCTCTGGTTGTGAATGAATATGGTGGAGTAGAGGGAATTCTTACACTGGAAGATATTATTGAAACGCTGCTTGGGATGGAAATTGTGGATGAAAAAGATAAAATTACCGACATGCGAAAGTATGCCCTGGAGAAGTGGGAGAAGAAACAAAAAAGTTCCAATATCCAGTTTTCGGATAATAAAGATTAGCGGGTAAATTATATTTATCCCGGAAGAAATAAAGTCGGTTTCAGGGTGTTTTCCTGAAAAAAGTATAGTTTTTCCGAAAATATTCGTTATTTTGTTTTGTTCTTTCCCGAAAATGTGTATTTTTGTTGTCATAATGTAAATTGAACAGAATATCATGGAAAAAACAGACAACCTGGATCGAAAGATTTTAAGGATTATTTCTCAAAATGCACGTAAACCTTTCAAAGAGGTGGCTGCAGAGTGTGATGTTTCCCGCGCTGCAATTCACCAGCGGGTACAACGCCTGATTGAGATGGGAGTGATAACCGGTTCGGGCTACTCCGTCAATCCCAAAATGCTGGGATTCCAGCTTTGTGTATATATTGGAATTACGCTTGAGCGTGCTTCAATGTATAAAGAGGTGGTTTCGGCACTGGAGCAAATTCCGGAAGTGGTGGAGTCGCACTATACCTTGGGAGCTTACACCATTCTGATTAAAATGTATGCAAAAAATGATGAACATCTGATGGAGCTGCTCAATGGTCAGATTCAGGAAATTCCCGGTGTGGCAACAACAGAAACGCTCACTTCGCTAGATCAGAAAATTAAGCGTACCATACCGATTGAGTAAAAACAGAGAAAATCTTTTCGGTAAACGATGACAGCATAAAACCGCTTTTACTTAAAGGGCGGTTTTTTCTTTTAAAATGATTAACTTTGTAGCCGAAATACAGAACAGGCTGTTTTGCTGCCCATGCAGCATCAGTTCAAACGATATTAAATTTTAGAGATGAAAACAGTTTTAAGCGGCATTCGCCCTACAGGTAATTTACATATTGGAAACTATTTTGGTGCGCTGCGCAACTTTGTGGAGATGCAAAATGAGTATAACAGCTATTTCTTTATAGCTGATTTCCACTCACTTACAACCCATCCGACCCCGGAGAATTTGCAGGAAAATGTGCGTAATGTACTGGCACAATATCTGGCTGCCGGGCTTGATCCCGAAAAAGCCACTATCTATATTCAAAGTGATGTGCCCGAGGTGGCTGAGCTCTACCTCTATCTCAATATGAACGCCTATATGGGCGAACTAGAACGTTGCTCTTCATTTAAGGATAAAATTCGTCAGCAGCCGGATAATGTGAACGCCGGACTTTTGACTTACCCCACTTTGATGGCAGCAGATATCCTGATTCATAAAGCCGATTTTGTGCCTGTTGGCAAAGACCAGCAGCAACACCTGGAAATGGCACGTGATTTTGGTAACCGCTTCAACCGTATGTATAAATCAGAATATTTCCCACAGCCGCAAGCATTTAATTTCGGGAAAGAGCTGGTGAAAATTCCGGCCCTCAACGGTTCCGGTAAAATGGGTAAATCGGAGGGTGATGACAGCACCATTTTTCTGACAGACACCCCGAAGGAAATTTTGAAAAAAATGAAACGGGCAGTGACCGATGCCGGTCCGACAGAACCCAACTCACCCATGAGTGAGCCGGTGGCCAATCTGTTTCAGCTGATGAATGTAGTTTCCGAGCCTGAAACAATAGAGTTTTTCCGGGAGAAATATAACGACTGCACCATTCGCTACGGCGACCTGAAGATGCAGCTGGCAGAAGATATGACACGCTTTGTAAATCCTTTCCGCGAGCGGATTGAAGAGATTCTGGCCGATGACAATTATCTGAATAAAGTGGCCGAGATGGGTAAGGAGAAGGCGAGGGCAAGTGCTCTGAAAACAATGGGCGATGTGCGTGAGCTGATAGGGTTTAAGCGCCATTATTAGAATTAAAGTTTGTGAATTAGCCGGTGTTTTCAGAACATCGGCTAATTTATTTTTTAAAAGATTATAAATGACACAATTAGTCGATGAATTTTTGTAACTTTGCATACCCAAAATTTAAGCTGAGAAAAAATGGATAAAAAGCAGATAAAAAGAGCATTAATATCTGTCTTTCACAAAGATGGACTGGAGTTAATTTTAGAAAAACTGAATGCTGCCGGTGTTGAATTTGTATCAACCGGAGGAACTCAGGAGTTTATTGAGTCGTTGGGCTATAAGTGTGATGCCGTGGAAGACCTGACCGGTTATCCGTCGATTTTGGGAGGCAGAGTGAAAACCTTACATCCTAAAGTTTTTGGAGGAATTCTGGCCCGTCGCTCAGAAGAGGGTGATCTGCAGCAGCTTAATGAATTTGAAATTCCCGGAATTGATCTGGTGATTGTTGATCTCTATCCATTCGAAAAAACAGTAGCTTCACGGGCTGCTGAAGCGGAAGTGATTGAGAAAATAGATATTGGCGGTATTTCGCTGATCCGCGGAGCTGCAAAGAACTTTAATGATGTTGTAATTGTGGCATCGCAGCAGCAGTATAAACCATTTTATGAGTTGCTCGAAGAGCATGGTGCCATCACGACGCTTGAAGAGAGACGTTGGTTT
>CAYPPC010000079.1:0-11228 GCA_964412435.1 uncultured Paludibacter sp. | reverse complement strand
CGGGTGAGTAAGCGATTAAGTTTGAACGGTTTAAATATGATGGTTCGAATCCCGCCCGGATCACATAATGAAGCGTGCATGTGCCTGTTTTTACAGGGCTAACATGTGCGCTTCTTTTACTTGCATCATATTTGACCATACCAGGAGCAACTATTTGAGCAAAGCTTAGGCTTACTTTACACAACCTTTGAAAAATATATACAATGGCAGACCCGACTAAATTTTACAGCGCCCGCGAAGAGCGTACAAATTATCTTACCCATGCTGCGGGTATTGTGATGGCTATTGCAGCTGCCGTACTGTTTATAATAAAAGTAGGGGGTACGGGTGACCGGGTCGCTTTGCTCGCTTATATGATTTTCAGTCTGGGTATGCTGACCTGTATGTCAGCTTCTACCTTTTATCATTATGAGAAGCATCCGGAGCGAAAAGCCCGTTTGCGACACTTTGACCATGCCAGCATCTACCTCTTGATTGCAGCCAGCTACGCACCTTTTTCTTTAATTCTGTTGCGAAGTGAGCCCTTTTGGAGCATACTTATATTTTCATTGGTGTGGATTATAGGGATTGTGGGTATGTCTTTAAGTTTCAGAAAGCTGAAAGCCAATAATCATATTAAAACTGCCTCTTACGTACTGATGGGCCTGGTGATAGTGATTGCATTTAAACCACTTATTGAAGTAGCGCAACGGAACGATAGCATGCCGGTGGTTTACTGGCTGTTTGCCGGCGGACTGTTTTATATTATCGGAGCGGTTATTTATGCCTTGGCCAAACGGGAGTTTGTGCATGCCGTGTTCCATATTTTTGTATTGCTGGGCATGGCAAGCCATATTATTGCTGCTTACCTTATTCCAATAGGCTGATTCTCAGTGGTACTTTTGATTATTTCGTTTATGTGGGAAACTACCGGTGCTCTGCAAAATCCAGATTGCTCACCCGCTTTTTAACTCAAATCATGGTGATCTCTCCGCAAGTTAAGCCATCAGTTTATCTGTCAAAATATCAGACACTAATATACTAATAAACCAATACACTGCTACACCATTATCCAAGCACCAACTCCGGATATTTCTTTTTCAAGTAGTCGATAATAGTATCTACAGTTTCATCCACACCTACACCTGAATTGATACAAAGCTCGTAGGAATCTGCCTGTCCCCAACGTTTGTTGCTGTAATAGTTGTAGTAACTGGCTCTTTTTTTATCTGTTTTCTGTATCATATCCTTCGCTTTGCGTTCACTTAGATTATGACGTTTCATTATTCTTTGAATGCGGTCAGCATCTCCGGCTGTAATAAAAACATTGAGCGAGTAGGGGTGGTTGCGCAGCACATAATCGGCACAGCGGCCTACAAATACCGCTGATTGCTTTTCACTCAGATCGACTATAACATCACTTTGTATCTTGAAAAGCAGGTCGTTGCCTAAGTAGCAATCTACAAAGGTGTCACCAAAGAGTGAGGTTTTAAGCCCCAGGCTTCCTCCGGCAAAGGGTCGGCGTGCCTTCTCATCGGCCTGTTCAAAAAAGCTGCTGGCAAGTCCGCTCTCCTCCGAGGCTATCCGCAAAAGCTCTTTATCGTAGAACTTAATACCTAATTTTTCAGCAAGTTTGACACCTATATCTCTTCCGCCGCTGCCAAGCTGGCGGCCGATGTTAATTGCAAAATGTGTTTTCTCTTTCATAGCTAAATCTGTTTATTGTCCATATAAATCCGATTATTCTCTTTTTACTCTTACAAAGCTCCAGCAGGTGTTTGTCTGAAAGCTCTGAACTGCCTGATAAGCAGCACCATCGCCAGAAAACTGGAGATAAAGTCAGCTATAGGCATCGCAGCCCATACACCGTTGATTCCCATATAGCGGGGGAGGATAAGCAGCAGGGGCAACAGGAAGAGCAACTGTCTGCTAAGCGACATAAATATTGCCTTGCCGGCCATTCCGATACTTTGGAAAAAGTTGGCTGTTACCATCTGAAAACCAATGATTGGGAAGGTCATAAACACAATGCGCATCCCATTGACCGACAGGTCTATCAGCTCTTTATCTGTAGTAAAGACTGAAGCCACTGCCTGCGGGAAAAGTTGCCCGATCAGAAAACCGAAAGTGGTGACTCCGGTGGCCCAAAAAATGGTTTTCCGCAGCACCTCATTGACCCGGGAATACTGCTTGGCTCCGTAATTATAACCCGCAATGGGCTGCATACCCTGATTGAATCCCATCACCACCATCACAAAGAGGAATGCCACACGATTCACAATACCGTAGGCACCAACGGCCAGGTCACCGCCTGTGCGCAAGAGGCCCTGGTTGATTACGATTACGATCACAGAAGCAGCGGCATTCATCATAAAGGGAGAGAGGCCAATCGAGAGACTCTCCCGGGCGATATTCCAGCGCGGACGGAAGGCCTCTTTTTTGAATCGGATAAATGTTTTTCCACTACTGAAAAAGTAAATCTGCCAGGCAAGCATAATGGCCTGTGAGCTTACTGTAGCGAGTGCACTACCGCGAATTCCCCACTTGAATACAAAGATAAAGAGTGGGTTTAAAATGAGGTTGATTGCCACCGTTAAAACTGTGGACATCATCGCAAGGCGGGGATGACCGGAGGATCGCAGCATGGCATTGAGTCCCATATAAATGTGCGTAATGATGTTACCCAGTAAAATTACCTGCATAAAATCACTTGCATAGGGCAACGTGATGTCACTGGCTCCGAAAAAGATCAGAATCGGTTTCAGGAATATGAGTGAGATGATGGTAAAAACAGTGCCGATAATCACATTGAGCGAAATTACGTTTCCGAGAATCACATTACCCGATTCATAGTCTTTTTGTCCTATACGAATCGACAGCAAAGTGGCAGCACCGGCTCCCACGAGTGAACCAAATGCGGCAGCCAGGTTCATAAAGGGGAAGGTGATTGCCAGTCCGGAAATGGCGAGTGCCCCCACACCGTGACCAATAAAAATACTGTCGGTGATGTGGTAGAGCGATGCTGCTGTCATGGCAATAATTGCCGGCAAGGCATATTGAAACAGCAGTTTGCCGATATCTTCGGTACCCAACGCAGTGGGTGTTTGATTTTTTGTCATTATATATTACGTGCCCGGCTGACCGGCTAAAATTACCGTAGCGCGGGCTTGATTGCTAAAATTATTGGTGCAGACTGATGCTGCTCTTAAATTTGAAAACGGTTAGCGATTCTCACTAACCGTTTATGTTTTTGTTTACAAACTCAATTAACCAGCTTAATGTTAAATTCCGGACTACTTCATTGAAGTCATTTAACCTTTTAATTTAACGCATATTTTTGAATCTAACGACAAAAATATCGAAGATATTTTTCTCAATGTTCTCTAAATCGACATTTTCAAGAGCATAAACTCTTACTAATACGAAAATGCTATGTTTTAGGTTATTGAGCGTTGCCGAAATACTATGTGTCAAAAAAACAGGTTAAATTAGTTCATTGTTATAATTCAGAACTATTGCAGTTTTACCGACCTTTTTCTATCTGTTTCTGATAGGATCGTCGTATTTAACCTGTAGTTTGTAAAGCTGCTTTTTCAGCTTTTTCACCAGAGGCTGATGGCGGGGTATGTTGATCAGATTATTCATCTCATTCGGATCAGTTTTCAGATCATACAGTTCCCATTCATCAATGTCGTTATAGAAATGAATAAGCTTGTAACGGGTAGTACGAATTCCATAGTGACGCTTCACCATATGCTCGGCAGGGTATTCGTAGAAGTGATAATAGAGTGACTTGCGCCAGTTCAGTAAATCCCACATGCTCAGCAAGGTTTTGCCCTTCAGCAGTGGCAAATAGGACTCTCCCTGGATGTCTGCAGGAATTTCAGCGCCTGCAATTTCAAGGAAAGTGGGGGCGTGGTCAATGTTTTGAACCATTTGCGTCACAGTGCCGCGCGTATTGAATCGCTGGGGCAGACGCATAATCAGCGGCGTGCTGAATGACTCTTCATACATAAAACGCTTATCATACCAGCCGTGTTCACCCATATAGAATCCCTGGTCGGAAGTGTAGATCACCAGCGTATTTTCAAGCAGGTTATTCTCTTCCAGATACTGCATCAGGCGACCAATATTATCGTCCATTCCCTTGGCTGTTTTCAGGTAGTCTTTCACATAGCGCTGATATTTCCATCTTACCAGATCGTCCCCCTGAGGGTTACACTCTTTAAAATCATTTTTGATGGAGTCATATACCTCATCCCAGGCTTCACGCTCGTGCGGCAACATTCTTCCGTAGGTTCCCCAGCGGTTGTCATCCTTGCCGCCATTGTCAAACATCCAACCGAGGGGCGTAGGTTTTCCGTCAGGGGCATCCATTTTGAGGTCATAAACCATATCGTAATGTTTGTCGAGCGTCATCTCCTGCGCGGCTGCTGCCCGGCGACCTTTATAATTGTCAAAGAGATTGTCGGGATAGGGAAAAGTTTTGTTTTCGAAAGCACGCAAATCGCTCAGTTTGGCCATAAAGTTACGATGCACTGTTTTGTGATGCACGAAAAGCATAAATGGTTTTTCTGAGTCGCGCTGCTCGAGCCAGTCGATACTTTTATCGGTAATAAGATCTGCTACATACTCGCCCGGATAGGTTTTCCGCTCGGTGGCAGTGTACATTACCGGTGTGTAATAATCACCTTGTCCCGGCAAAATATCCCAGTGATCAAAGCCGGTAGGGTCTGAGTGAAGATGCCATTTACCAATCATCGCTGTTTGATAACCGGCCTTCTGAAGCAGCTTAGGCATGGTCTGCTGTTCACCGTCGAAGGTGTTCTCATTATTCATAAAGCCATTTTTGTGGCTGTGCTTTCCGGTAATCAGGCAGGCGCGGCTCGGTCCCGAAATGGAATTTGCCACGTAACTGTTTTCAAATATAAGACCCTCCCGGGCAATTTTATCGATGTGCGGAGTGGTAATCCCAAAACGCTGGTCGTAGCTGCTGATGGCCTGACGAGTGTGGTCGTCAGACATGATATATATTATATTGAGTGGCTTACCGTCTTCTGTTGTAAATTCTCTGTTCTTTTGCGCTGTTGCAGGCATGGATAGCAGAACCGAGCTTCCTATTCCGGTTAAAATAAGCGATGCTTGTATGTTACTTTTTTTCATTTCTCCTGAGATTTAGAGCTGTATTAAAATCTATTTGTTCAATGAATACAAAAATACAAACTTATCGGCAAAGATTACCGATTTTTTTACGTAATTTAATAATAAAAGAGCCTAAACGATGGCAGGACCTGTTTTGCCATTTTGCCGAAGGCTGCAGAGAAGCCATCACAGGTATAAAACAGAACAGCAAGTGCACATCTGATACACTTGCTGTTGAATTATTTATTTGTATGGCTTGCAATTAGTTTCTGCTGACGTTTTTGACCCCTTTCACGGTCTTTATTTTTTTGATAACGTCAGTCAGTGATTTATTATCGCTCACCATCACAGTGATATTACCCTGAAAAAGACCGGCCTGGGTGTCGATGGAGATCGAGCGAAGCAAAACATCCTTCTCTTTGGAAATGATGGAGGTGATGTTGGCAACAATGCCGATATCATCATGCCCAACCACCTGCAGAGTAATTGGATATTGCGAACCTTCAGACTTGCCGGCCCAGCGCGCCTGAATGATTCTGTAACCAAAGCGCGAAATCATTTGCGGTGCGTTGGGGCAGTTGGTGCGGTGAATTTTAATTCCTCCACCAACGGTAACAAATCCAAAAATGTCATCCCCATAAATAGGATTACAACATTTGGCAAGCGAATATTCCACATTCTTCAGGTTTTGATCAATAACCAGCACATCCTCCTTGGTCATGGTGTCGGGAATAGCTTCCAGCTCTTTTGAGAATGTTTCGGCCGTGCGGCTCACTGCACCGCTGTGGCTGTCGCGACTCTCTATATCGAGATATAGCTCACGGATATCGTGAATGTCGATTTTTTCATGGGCAATGGCCTGGTAGAGGTCACTTACCGATTTATAGTGCAGGCGCTTGGCAAGCCGTGAAAAGCGGCCGTCGTCCAGTTCAATTTTCCAGTTTTTGAACCGGCGCAACAGAATCTCTTTTCCCGCTTCGGCATCTTTGTATTCAATCTCCTTCAGCGACTGACGGATTTTGTTTTTAGCTTTGCTGGTAACTACAATGTTGAGCCAGGCCGGATTAGGGCGCTGGGTTGGAGCAGTGAGCACCTCTACCTGATCGCCGTTTTTCAATTCGTATTTTATCTGGGCATGTTTGCCGTTGACTTTTCCGCCAACGCACTGAGCTCCCAGATTGGTGTGGATGGAGAATGCAAAATCGAGCAGGGTAGCACCTTTCGGCAGTTTGTGCAGATCGCCGTTGGGAGTGAAAACAAACACCTCTTTGTGAAAGAGATTGAGTTTGAAGTCATCCATAAAATCGACCGCATTAAGTTCCGGGTTTTCCAGTATCTCACGAACATTTTTGAGCCATTCATCCATGCCGCCCTCCTCTTTGCCACCTTTATATTTCCAGTGCGCAGCGAGTCCCATTTCGGCCACCTGATCCATTCTCTCTGTTCTGATTTGTACTTCTACCCACTTGTTCTGCGGACCCAGCACGGTAGTGTGCAAGCTTTCATATCCATTTGATTTAGGAATAGAGAGCCAGTCGCGCAATCGTTTTGGGTTGGGCTGATACATGTCGGCAACAATAGAATATGCCTGCCAGCAGGCTGCTTTCTCTTTTTCGGGCGGAGTATCAAAAATTATACGTATCGCAAAAAGGTCATAAATATGCTCCATCTCAGTGTTTTGCTTTCGCATTTTGGTGTAGATGGAGTGAATCGATTTGGTCCTTCCTTTGATGGAAAAGGGGTAGCCAATCTCCTGCATCTTCTCTCTGAGCGGCTCAATAAAAGCAGCTATATAGGCATCACGTGAGCGTTTGGTTTCATTCAGCTTGCGGGCAATATCTTTATAAATCTCGTTGTTGGTGAATTTTAGCGAGAGGTCTTCCAGCTCGGTTTTAATTTTATAAAGCCCCATGCGATGTGCCATGGGAGCGTAAAGGAAAGCGCTCTCACGGGCAATTCTTTGCTGCTCTTCACCCTCAAAACGATCCAGGGTGCGCATCGTATGCAGCCGCTCCGCCAGCATTATAAGGATAACGCGCAAATCTTCAGCCATGGTAAGCATCAGTTTGCGGAAATTTTCGGTTTCGAGTGCAAGACTCTTTTCATAAAGCTTCTGTACACGTTGCAAACCGGAAATTATATCTCCTATTTTAATGTCAAAGATTTTCTCCAGCTCTTCTGCGCTTACATGATTGTTGCTCACCGGATGAATAAAAAGCAAACTGACAACGGCAGCTTTTCCAAGTGTCATTTCATTCAGGAGAATATCAATCACATGTAAATTGCGATTGACAAACGAGTGAGGGTCGGTGATGGTACAATTTTCATCCGTGAGAAAACGGTGCAACAAGGCGTGAATCTCTCTGCGCTCTTTACGGGAAAATAGTCCGGCATGCCGGCTGTATAGCTTTCGGTATAATTGGTAGTTTTGACTTTGCATTTCTATCTTGATTTCTGACTGCAAATATAGGGAAATTTGTTGGTAAAATCCGTTTGCAACAGGGAAGCTGAGTGTTGAAGAGGTAAACTTTAAGACAAAGATAAAGTTTTCCTTCGTTTTATTATAAAACAGCTGTCCGCCTGATTTGTTGATCAGCTGCTTCCGGATTTATAGATTAAAATGCTTGTAAAATTGGTGTAAAACCATTTTCTTTCTTAATTTTGTGACAAATTCAAAAGAAAACAGAGATTTATGTCCATCAATCCATTGCTATATACATCGCAGGATAACAGCCTGGAGATTCTGGTGCAATCCAATAAAATTATCTATTCGGTGCTCGATGAAAATGACGTGCCCGTGCTGCGTCAGGAGATCAATATGATTCCCGGAAAATCGGCTGATAGTTCTATTTATGAACACTACTTCAATCAGCCGGAGCTGAATATACCGGGTGATAATGTGCGTATTGTATTTGAGAACAACCTTTACCAACTGGTTCCCAGCACTCTTTTCAGGGAAGAGGCGATGCAAAAAGTGTTTGAAGTGGAGCATGGCGAGAGAAAAGATGATCAACTCAGTTATCTGGTTTTACCCAAATGGGGAGTGCATTTTGTGTTTGCTGCTCCGCAAAGGATGAGCCGTTTTTTTGATGACCGCTATCCGGATGCAGCTGTAGAGCATCATATGGGGACGTTTTTGAAACGACACAATCATCAAACCGATGATGTTCTTTATGCACAGTTGCGCTACGAAACAGTTGATCTGATACTGATCAGGAATCGCCGCTTAGAGCTACTCAGCTCTCAGGAAGTTTCAGGTCGCGAAGATATCAGCTATTTTATATTAAATGTGTATGAGCAGCAGGAACTGGATACGGCCAGTTTTCCTTTGAAGCTGATTTTTCCGGAAAAGGAAGATCAAGAGCTGATTGAAATGTTGGCAGGATATATTGAAAATGTGAAAAAAGTTTAGCTTATGCGTATCATTGGAGGAGCATTTAAAGGAAGAAGAATTCAGGAGCCGGGAAATATCACAGCGCGTCCAACCACTGATTTTGCCAAGGAGGGACTTTTTAATCTGTTGAATAACCGGATAGATTTTGAAGGTTTGGATGTGCTGGACCTTTTTGCCGGAACCGGCAACATCGGTTTTGAGTTTGTATCACGAGGTGCACGCACAGTTTTTGCCGTGGAGCAGAGCAACCGGCATATTGCATTTATGCGTAAAGTGAGCGAAATTCTTAAGCTGGAGAACCATGCACCTGTGCGTGGTGAAGCTTTTCGCTATATCAAAAGTTGCAAAATCAAATTTGATCTGATCTTTGCCGATCCGCCTTATGAGCTGGCGGAACTGGAGCAAATCCCTGACTTAATTTTTAAGCATGATTTGCTGAAAGAGGAGGGGCTCCTGATTCTGGAGCATTCGGCCAAACAAAACTTTGAAAATCATCCCCGTTTCGATGCACATCGAAAATATGGCAATGTGCATTTTAGTTTTTTTGAATAAGAGCTAAATCTTTTCAAAAGCATATAAACTGCATACACCCAAAAAGAAAGTACGGTATTTCAGCTTTCTAAAACCGTGCGACTCCAAAATAGCGATAAACTCTTTTCCTTGTGGAAAGGCTTCCATGGAGTTAGTCAGGTATTTATAAGCTTTCGGATCGTTTGAGAATGTACGTACAGCAAAAGGTATCAAAGTTTTAGTGTAGAGCAGATAGCCTTGTTTGATTACCGGAGTCTGCGGCTCACTCATCTCAAGCACAACAAATTTACCACCCGGACGCAATACCCGGTGAATCTCGTCAATACTCTTTTCAAGCTTTTCGAAGTTACGGATACCAAAAGAGGTGAGCGCTGCGTCAAAACTGGCATTATCAAAGCTCATCCGGCTGACATCCTCTACCTGCAATTGAATTTTATCACCTAAACCGACCGCCTCAGCTTTTTCTTTACCAATTTCAAGCATCTTCTCAGAAATATCAATTCCGGTCACTTTCTCCGGATTCAGTATTTCAAATGTCTTGATGGCAATATCTGCAGTACCGGTAGCAATATCGAGAATATCTGCATGCGGATAGGGCTTCAGAGTTTCAATAGCACGCCGACGCCAGCGATGTGCCATCCGCATCGTCATGATATCGTTAAACTTGTCATACTTCCCCGAAATGGTGTTGAACATCCGGTTAAGCTGCTTCGTCTTATTCTCCTCAGCATTATAGGGTTTTACTTTCTCGATATCCATGCTATGTTCTTTTTACTACCAATATTTATTAATTACCAATTTCGCTAATTCCTGCTTTGAGCCGGCGAGCCTAATATATGGTTATACTGTAAAATGTTAATACGAATATCTCCCATTAATTAACTATCGAAACATGAATTTAGCTTCGATTGATAACCTGGAATTTCGTGAAACTCGTAGTTTTTAAAAGTTCTTTCTTGTATTGAATTTCATTATTGGAATTCAACTACTTGTTTGTTTTTTTCTTTTTAGGTTGTTGAGTCGGTTTGGGCTCTTCTATATGCTTTTTGCTGTGATAAAACACCAGATAGAGACCCCAAATAATAAATGGCACACTGAGCCATTGACCCATATTGAGGAACATGCCGCTTTCGAAAGCCTCCTGATCTAATTTGATAAATTCAAGCAGGAAACGGGTTCCAAAAATACCCAGCAGGAAAACTCCAAATAATAATCCTTCGCGCTTGTAAGACTGTTTTTTCCAGTACATCCAGTGCAAGATTGCATAAGTTACCAGGCAGTAGAGCATTTCGTAAATTTGCGTCGGGTGGTGGGGTAGTCCGTCACCAAAGGGATCATTTACAAAAATAAAGCCCCAGGGCATTTCGGTTACGCTACCGTAAATTTCTGAGTTCATCAGGTTACCCAGACGGATGGCTGCACCGGTAATTGCCGCACCAATAACCAGGCGATCCAATCCCCAAAGAAAGCCTTTGTGAGTCACTTTTTTATTATAAAGCCACATGGCGATCAAAATACCTATTGCTCCGCCATGGCTGGCCAATCCTCCCTGCCATACATAAAGCATCTCCCAGGGTTTAGAGAGATAGGGGTTGCCATACTTAAAGGTCATGCCCAGCACTTTTGCAGGTTCCGGCAGGAGGTGCCATTCGTAGAAAAGGCAATGTCCTAAACGGGCCCCCACAACGGTTCCGATAACTACATAGAAAAACTGTTTATCCATCCAGCTTTCGGGTAGTTTTTCGTTTTTGTAAAGTTTATTGACAATAATCAGTGCCAGGAAAATACCCAAAGCCCAAAGTGCGCCATACCAGCGCACCGAGAGCGGGCCTATTGAAAACAACTCAGGATTTACATCCCACACAACATAAAGCAGCATATTACTTTCTATTTTAATGGTTGAAATACGATACGTTTAGTCCGAATTTCTGAATATTTTTAATTGCAGTTAAATTATCTGCCGTGACAGTTTTTGTACTTCTTGCCACTGCCGCAAGGACATGGCTCGTTTCTGCCCACTTTCTTCTCTACCCTTACCGGTTCGGGACGTTGTGCTTCGCGCGTGTCCTGTTTGGTAGGATCAGAAGAGGCGGAACTCACCTCATCTTTGCGTGCGCTGTACTGACTGTAGTCTGAGCGTCGCTGCTCTTCACCCTGGCGCACATCCTGCGGATCACGGGTT